>NZ_SRLW01000729.1:0-430 GCF_006518215.1 Myxococcus sp. AB025B | reverse complement strand
ATGTACTAGGTACTGATGGTTTTGGTCGAAGTGATACACGTGCTAAATTACGTCATTTCTTCGAGATTAACCGTTACTGGGTTGTTGTATCTGCTTTGACAGCATTAGTGAAAGACGGTGTAATTGATGCATCTGTAGTTAGTGAAGCAATTGCTAAGTTTGGCCTCGATCCAGAGAAACCAAACCCAGTTATTTGCTAATTATAAACAAGCTTGGCATCATGTTTGGGATGATTCCAAACCTGATTAGTTAATCAGTTTGATGCGTCTATATGACAAAGGAGATTTCCGTGAGTACTGAAATCATTCGAGTGCCGGATATTGGTGGTGCAACTGATGTTGATGTTATCGAAATCAGCGTAAAAGTTGGTGACATCATAGAAGTTGACCAATCTATTCTTGTATTGGAGACAGATAAAGCGTCTATGGAC
>NZ_SRLW01000728.1:0-431 GCF_006518215.1 Myxococcus sp. AB025B | reverse complement strand
GTGGGGCTGGGCGCGGACTACCTGTCCTCGAAGGTGGACATGCGCGCGCGCCTGGAAGGCCGCGTCCAGCGAGGAGGCTTCCGGCAGGGCGCCTTCGGTCCCGACTACGAGCTGGCGCGCTTCCGGGTGGCGGGCCCGGACGCCGTGCCGCAGGCGGACGCACCGTTCCGGGATGGAGCCTCGGTACATGGCGAGGTGCTCTTCCACTGGGATGCGGAGAACCTGAGTGTCCTGTGGCGGCGGCACTTCCGCCTGTCGATGGGCGCGGAGGTCTTCACCTGGGGACGGGTGGACGTGGACGGCCGGCTGGAGACGCAGCTGTTCCACCGGAACCTCTCGGTGGGGGTGGGCGGCCTGGTGGTGGGCGCGGGCCAGCCGGGAGCGCGCTACCTCGTGTCGGGTGACGCGCGGTGGCGCTTGCTGGGCGGGAT
>NZ_SRLW01000727.1:0-434 GCF_006518215.1 Myxococcus sp. AB025B | reverse complement strand
CTACAACGTTCGCTCACGCCGACGGCGCGAGGATGACCAGGTGACGCTCAGCCGGCAGCCCCGGCACGGTCAGGCGCTCGATGGCTTCGACGGTCCAGCCGGCGGGCAGGCGTTCGATTTCGGCATCCGGGCGCACGCCCTTCATGGCGACCATGCGGCCGCCGGGCGCCAGCAGGTGCCCGGCCAGATTCACGAAATCGACCAACTCGGCAAACGCGCGTGACGTGATGACGCCGTAGCCGGTGGCATCGGCCAGTTTTTCTACATGGCCCCAATGCGATTGGGCATTGGCCAAGCCAAGCTCGGCGCGGCACTGCGTCAGGAAGGCGGTCTTCTTCTGCACGATGTCGACCATCGTGACGCTGACATCCGGGAAGGCGATGGCCAGCGGAATGCCCGGCAGGCCGCCGCCCGAACCAACGTCCAGCACGCGC
>NZ_SRLW01000726.1:0-435 GCF_006518215.1 Myxococcus sp. AB025B | reverse complement strand
AGGTGGATGTGGATGAGGAGGGTGGGTCACGCCGCGGCGCTTGTCACAAGCGTAGATCAGATGCAGCAATGAAGACCAGCCGGAGCCCGATGCTGTGCGTTCCAAGATGCATGCGAGCCGCGCTCGGCGGGCGTTTGCGACGCGCGATGCTATACGGAGATGAGGTCCCGAAATAGGGACCAAGAAGCGTCATTGCTCTTGCAATGGTTTTGGGGCCCCCTCTCATAGACTGGAAACGTGCCGATAAGAAGCGATCGGACCGACGAGATGGGAGGAAATATGTCCACCGCAGCAGCCAACTGGATCGTCGTCCTGACATGCGCGTACATGGAGTACAGCACGTGGCGCGGCATGAGCGTCTACCGCCGCACGGTCGGCTATGAAAGCGTGGTGTGGTGCTGACTAACGCACTGCGGGGCGGGGCAGCAACCTCCG
>NZ_SRLW01000725.1:0-438 GCF_006518215.1 Myxococcus sp. AB025B | reverse complement strand
CGCGTCCTCCGAGCACGCCCATGTTCTCCATCGCACGGCGCAGCAGGCGCTGGCGCCGGAGCTTCGCGGCCTCGTCGGGATTGGAGGGGTCTGCCGCCACGTCGTCCTCGTCGAAATCCCAGTCGTCCAAGTCTCCAGACGGCTCGGACCACGCAGTCTCGCCAGTTGGGCCGGTGTTGTCACCGGGGAAGGTCTCGAAGTCCGCTTCAATGGTTGCTTCGACGATGGCTTCGACCGGGGGCTCCTCCGCGCCGACGTTCGCCTGATTGACATCCGAGCGGACGAGCGTCTCCAGGTGGGCATCCACCTGCTGGAGGGCGGCTTCGAAGGAGGCCGTGAGGGTTTCGGCGGCTTCGTCCTTGTCGAAGGAGACGATGCGCCACAGGTCGTCCTCGCTGGCTCGCTTGTTCTTGGCGGGCGTGGGCCCCAGGCGCAGAG
>NZ_SRLW01000724.1:0-438 GCF_006518215.1 Myxococcus sp. AB025B | reverse complement strand
CGGCGTCAGGGCCGGACCGCGCGGCGCGGCGGGGGCGCCCGTGGCCGGCGCGATGGAGGGCACCGCTGGGGCGCCCGTGGCCGGCGCGATGGAGGGCACCGCTGGGGCGCCCGTGGCCGGCGCGATGGAGGGCACCGCGGGCGCGATGGGCGGAACGACGGGGGAGATGGCGGGAACGGCTCCCGAGGGAGGACGATTCGCGGGCGCCGCGCGTGGTACTCCCACGACGGGGGCGGGCGTCGGCGGTGTCAGGCCGACCGGTGTCCCCCTCGGCGCGGGGCCCGAGCCCGGTGGGGTCGGCGGCGTCAGGCCGACCGGTGTCCCCCTCGGCGCGGGGCCCGAGCCCGGGGGCGTCGGCGGTGTCAGGCCGACCGGTGTCCCCCTCGGCGCGGGGCCCGAGCCCGGGGGCGGCGGAGGCGTCAGGCCGACCGGAGTCCC
>NZ_SRLW01000723.1:0-439 GCF_006518215.1 Myxococcus sp. AB025B | reverse complement strand
GTACTGGAACGGCTCCTGGTGGCACTCGTAGTCCAGCTCGGCCACGCGCGTCTGCAGGCGTTCCTGGGCCTCCCGCACGGCAGGGTTGTAGACCACCGGGCCAATCTCTTCCAGAAAGAAACTGAGCAGCGCACCGGCCTGGATGTTGCCGATGCGCTCGTCCAACTGCTCGGTGAAGTAGCGGTGGATGGATTGGACGGCTTCTTCGCGGACGTCGCGGAAAGCCAGTGCAGAAAAAGAGACGCCGACAGCGTTGTCAAATCGACAGGCTTTGCGCAAACGCCAGCGTGCCGGAGCGGCTGAAATGGCGCCATATCGGGCTCTGCGGGCAAGGAACTTGCTGATGCGCGGCGCGGTTGCGCATGCGGGCATCCGTCGCCTATCGTGTCATCAGCACGATTGCATCGCACGCCACGCCGGGGAACCCGCATGCGTATCG
>NZ_SRLW01000722.1:0-441 GCF_006518215.1 Myxococcus sp. AB025B | reverse complement strand
GGCCTGGACATGCTGCTGGGCGGCACGAACTCTGCCACGGGCCTGGCCATGAACAAGGTGGCTTCCGAGAAGAAGCGCGTGTTCATCGACATCGGTGCCGGCACGGCGCGCCTGACCAACGAAGAGTGCACGCCGTACACGATCCACTATGCGTACGACACCGTGGCACTGGCCAAGGGCACGGGCAGCGCGGTGGTCAAGCAGGGCGGCAAGTCGTGGTTCTTCCTGACCGCCGATTACGCGTTCGGTCACTCGCTGGAGAACGACACCACGGCTGTGGTGAAGGCCAACGGCGGCACGGTGGTCGGTTCGGTCAAGCACCCGCTGTCGGCATCGGACTTCTCGTCGTACCTGCTGCAGGCGCAGTCGTCCAAGGCACAGATCCTGGGCCTGGCCAACGCTGGCGGCGACACGATCAACTCGATCAAGGCAGCCAAGGAA
>NZ_SRLW01000721.1:0-442 GCF_006518215.1 Myxococcus sp. AB025B | reverse complement strand
ACCCGGGACCGGGCCATCGTCACTAGGCTCGCCCCGTGCCCGACGTCGAGCCGGACTACCGCGCCACCCTCGCGGCCGAGCGCACCTACCTCGCGTACCTGCGTACCGGCCTCGCGCTCGTCGCGGCCGGCGTGGCACTGGCCGGGGCACTGCCGAACGCCGGGTCGGCGACCTTCCGGCGGGTGCTCGGTGCCGCCGTCATCGCCCTCGGCGCGGCGGTGTTCGTGAACGCGCGGCGGCGCTGGCGAGCGGTGCAGCAGGCGATGCGGGAGCAGCAACCGCTGCCGGCGCCGCGGTTCGCCGAGGCCCTGACGTGGGCCCTGATCGCCGTCGCCGTCGCAGCCGTGGCCGTCGCCCTGACGGTGTGAGCGCCGCGGGGAGCAACGCCGGTCGTCGGTGCTCCCGTTGTCGGCGGCGGCCGCACGAGCGACCCGTCGAGGGG
>NZ_SRLW01000720.1:0-445 GCF_006518215.1 Myxococcus sp. AB025B | reverse complement strand
GATTGCGCAAATGGAACGCGCCCGCCACAGCTTTATCGTGCCAGGCGGGCAGGCTGCTATCGCGCTCATCTACCTGGCGTGCTGCGGCGCCGGCAGCCACGCACTGGTGCCGTTGAGCGCGTACGGGCCCAGCCGAAGCATGGCTGCCGGCCTGCTCAAACGCATGGGCATCGAAGTGGAAACGTATGACCCGCTCATCGGCGCGGGCATTGAGGGGCTCCTCCGTCCGAACACCACACTTGTTTGGACTGAAAGCCCCGGCTCGGTCACGATGGAGGTGCAGGACGTGCCGGCAATCGTGGCCGCGGCGCATGCGCGCGGCGTGCCGGTAGCGCTCGACAACACGTACACGGCCGGCGTGTACTTCGACGCCTTCGCGCACGGCGTAGACATCAGCATGCAAGCCCTGACCAAATATGTCGGCGGTCACAGCGACCTCCTGCTC
>NZ_SRLW01000071.1:0-37139 GCF_006518215.1 Myxococcus sp. AB025B | reverse complement strand
CCGCGGTCCTGTACGCCCCGGTTGGCGGGCGCGGCGCCAGGGCAATCGGTCTGTTGGACGAATTCGCTCACCTGCACGCTCGCGCCGTCGAAAAACAAGCTACCCCAGAGACCCCGCCGGGCCAAGCCGGTGATTCTCATTCCCTGGAAACTCAAGAGTGTTTCGGGCTGTAGCGTCCAAGGTTGCGTGAAATCAGTCGTCGGGCTGCTCGGCGGAGACGGCGAGGTCGCTGGTGAAGGACGGCAGCGAGGGCCCCAGCGCCTCGGCGCGGACGAAGACCTCGGCGTCCACGCGCGTGTCCGCCACGTCGGCGAAGACGGGCTGGCGGCGCGGGGGGCCCTGGGTGACGAGACGTCGGAAGTCCTCGAAGTCCTTGCCCTGGATGCGCGCGAAGGGCTCGAACGGCGCCACGGCGCCCACGGTGGGCAGGGCCTGCTCCAGGGCCTCCTTGTGGTTGCGCAGGTCCACCAGCACGGCGCCGGGGAGCCGGGCGCTGCGGAAGAGCACCCGCAGGTCCTTGTCCTTGGGGACATGGGACACGGGGACGAGCGCGGCCTCGGCGCCCTTGGCCTCGAGCATCTTCAGCGCGGACTCCACGTTGGGCACGGGGGACAGCTTGAAATGGCGCTGTGCGTCCAAGTCGCCGCCGAGCACCGCGTGGGTGACGAACTTGGGGTCGGCGGGGCCGGCGCCCTTCACCAGGGCCAGGCGCTTGCCGGCGAGGTCCTTCACCGCGCCCTTGTGGGTGGAGACGATGGCCCAGCGCTGCTGGGACTCCCCCGGGCGCGAGGCCCAGGCCAGGGGCGTGGCGCGCGAGCCCAGCTGCACGGCGGCCCAGCCCTCCACCACGGCGAAGTCGACCAGGCCGTCCGCCATGGCGCGCGCGAAGTCCTCGTAGCGGCCGAAGCTCTTGGCGGCGACGGGGCGGTCCAGGACCTCGGTGAGCTTGGCGGCCAGGGCCTCCGCGTACTGGAAGCGCTCCTGACCATCACTCAAGGTGGTGGCGAGGAAGACGCCCACGGTGGCCTTCTTGGGGGCCGCGGCGACGGCGGGGGATGCGACGAGGAAGGCCAGCGCGAGGATGGCCCACGGGAAACGAGGCGTCTTCATGGGGTCTCCTCCACCACGGCGGGGCCGTTGGACGGGACGCTGCCCGCGGGCTCGGCGAGGCCGTGCAGGCTCTGCAGTCGGTCCTTCCACTCGCGCACCTGGGCCATGCGAGGCCCGGTGCCGGAGGCGAGGTAGCGGCGCCAGGCGTCCACGGCCTCGGCCGGCTCACGGCGACGCTCCTGGGCGTCGATGCCCAGGTTGAGCGAGGCCACGGACACGGTCGACTCCAGCCGCCGCCAGGTGCTCAGCGCGTCGGACGTCTTGCCCTTGCGCCAGTCGACGCAGGCCAGGTTGTGCTGGACGAGCGCGTCCTCGGGCTCGGTGGCGAGCGCGGCCTTGAGTGCCTTCTCGGCGAGCTTCATGTTGCCGGAGGCGTAGGCCAGCGAGGCCTCGCGCCGGTGGAGCGCGCCCGTCATGGACGCAATCCACCTGGGCTGCCCCGGCATGGGCTTCTTGGCCGCGGCGGTGAGCTGCTTGCGGGCGGCGGCCACCTGCCCCTTCTTGTAGAGCACGAAGGCGTCCGCCAGCGCGCGCGTGTTGGGCCAGGCCCAGGGCTGCGCGGGGGTGAGCGCCTTCTTCAGCGCGGCGGCGGCCTCGGCGTGACGACCGGCCTCCGCGCGCGTCAGGCCCCGGGCGAAGAGGGCCAGCTTCGCCAGATCTCCCCGCTTGCCGGTGCCCAGCTTGTCCACCGCGTCGAGGTCGCGGTCGGCGCCCTCGGCGTCTCCCGCCTCCAGCCGGGCGAGCGCGCGACGCACCAGCACGCGCGGCAGGTTGGCCTGGGCCACGCTCGCGGCATCTCGCGACGGGCCCACCTCGGTGAGACGCTGCACGGCGGCGTCCACCTGCCCCAGCTCGACCTCCGCCAGCGCGGCGCCCACGGACGCCTCGGCCTGCTGGTCGGGCTCCTCCGTCTGCTTGCTGGCGAGGTTGAACGCCTCCAGCGCCGCCTGCGCGTCACCCGCGCCCAGCCGCGCGTAGCCCAGCAGGAGCTGGTCCCTCCACGTCGCGCCGGGCAGCGTGGCGCCCTGCTCCATCACCTTGCGCGCGTCCGCGTACGCGCGCGTCTCCAGCAGCGCCGCCGTCAGCCGACGGGCCATGACCGCGCCGCGGTCCAGGTCGAAGGCCCGGCGCAAGTCCCGCACCGCGTCGTCGGCGCGGCCTCCACCGCTGCGTTCTCTCGCGCGATGGGCCAGCGCGCGCGCCAGCCACTGCTTGGCGCCCGCGTGCTGGGGCTCCACCTGGAGCGCGTTGCCGTAGTCCTCGATGGCCTGGTCCCACTGGCCGGTGGCGAAGTGGTCCGCGCCCAGCAGCATCCACCCCAGGGCCTGCCGGGGCGCCATCTCCACCACGCGGCGGTGCACCTCCACCGCGCGCTGGAAGCGGCCGGCGCGGCGGTTGACGGAGCCGAGCGAGGCCCACAGGTCCACGCTGCTCGCGCCCGAGCGCACCGCGGCCTCCAGGAACTGGATGGCCTCCTCGTGACGGCCCTGCGCCTGCAGCGCCTTGCCCACCGCCATCTGTCCCAGCACCAGGCCGGGCTGCAGCTCCAGCACCTTGCGGTAGGCCTCCTCGGCGGCCGGGGCCTGCTTGCGCGCCAGCCGCACGTCACCCAGCAGCAGGTAGGCCGCGGGCGTCGCGCCCAGCTTCACCACCGCCACCGCCTCCGACTCGGCGCGCGTCGAATCGCCCGAGGCCAGGTACAGCCGCGCGAGCTTCTCCCTCGGCTCGGCGGCCTGCGGGAAGCGCGTGGCCACGCCCTCCAGCAGCGTGCGCGCCTCCACCACCTTGCCCTCCAGCTCCAGCACGCTCGCGAGCCCCAGCTGCACCGTGGGCGACTCGGGCCGCCCGGCCTGGGCCTGGGTGAAGGACGCGCGAGCGGCCACGGTGTCCCTGCGCAGCACGTGCGCGCGGCCGAGCAGCTCGTGGATCTGGAAGTCGTTGCCGGACAGCTTCGCGGGGCGCAGCGACAGGTAGCGCTGCAGCCGCGTCACCGCCGCGTCGCCCTGCTGGGCGTAGAGGTAGTAGCTGGCCAGGTAGTAGTGGACGATGAGGTGCTCGGCCTGGTCGGCCTGGGCCACCTTCTCCAGCATCGGCACCGCCTCCGGGAAGCGGCGCAGCTTGAAGAGGGCCACGCCCAGCGGATACGCGAGCGTCAGCTCGGACGGGTTCGCCGTGTGCACGGCGGACACGCGCTCCACGGTGCGCGCCCAATCCTGCAGCGCGTTGGCGGCGGAGCCCACGCCCGCGGCGGCGGTGATGGAGGTGGGCTCGGCGGCCAGGGCCTTCTCGAAGAGGCCCAGGGCCTTCCTGTACTTCTCCTCGGCCTCCTTCTTGTCACCGGAGGCGCTCGCGGCGCTGGCGGAGACCTGGGCCTGCTCGCCCTCCTTCACCAGCCGCTGCGACTCGGACATGGGGGGCGCGCGGTACTGCGCCAGGACGGGAGGACTGGCCAGCGAGGCCAGGAGCGCGAGCGCGGGGACGAGACGTCGCTTGGGGGTGTGGGGTGTGCGGCGCATGCGGGAGTCGTCCAGGGGTCAGGCGGGGCTGAACTCGGCGACGACGACGGTGATGTCGTCGCGCTGCGGCTGTCCCGCGCTGTGGGCACGGGCGTCCGCGAGCAGCGCTTCACGCAGCGCCTCGGCGGACAGGTGGGCATTGGCCTGCACCGCGGCGGCCAGGCGCTGGGTGCCGTACATGCGCCCTCCGCCGTCGCGCGCCTCGGTGAGGCCGTCGGTGTACCAGACGACGATGTCGCCGGGGCGAAGCTGGCCGTCGCGCGAGGTGAACTGCGACGTCACGGACGCGCCCAGCAGCGGACCGCGCGCGGGCAGCGAGGCCACCTGACCGCTGTGGCGGTTGAAGACCAGGGGGCTGGGGTGCGCGCCGGCCGCGTAGTCGATGACGCCGGTGGACACGTCGATGACGGCCAGGGCGCTGGACATCTGGTGCTCGCCGCGGCCCACGTTGGCCAGCGTCACGTTGAGCGCGGTGATGAGCATCCGCGCGTTGACCTCCGAGGGCTCGCGCAGCGTCATCGCCGAGGCGAAGCCGCTGGTGGCGCTGGTGGCGACCAGCGAGGTGGACAGGCCGTGGCCCGTCACGTCGCCGATGCCGATGACCACGCGCTGCTCATCCAGCGCGGCGCGGAACCACCAGTCGCCGCCGCACGCGTCCGCGGTGACGACGAGGCCGGCGATGCGCAGCGCGCCCACCTGCACCGCGTCGCGGCCGGGCAAGAGCGTCTCCTGGACGGTGCGCGCCAGCGACACCTCGCGCTCCAACTGCGCCTTGGCGCGCACGTCGTCGAGCAGCACCTTGATGCGCTCGGCCATGTGGTTGAACACCACGCCCAGCGTGCGCACCTCGCGCCCCGCGCCCCGCGCCGCCTGCGTGCGCGCGCCCAAATCCCCCGCGGCCAGCTGCATCACCTTGTTCGTGAGCATGCCCAGCGGGCGGGTGATGCGACGGCTCTGGAACGCGGCCACCACGCCCGCGAGCACCACGAACCCCAGCCCCAGGCCCAGCATGCGCACCGTGTTCGCGCGCACCGTGGCGCGCTTGTCCCGCTCCAGCTCCTCCAACTGCACCTGGAGCGCGCGCAGCGAGTAGCTGATGACCACCAGCCCCTTGCCGCTGCTGGAGCCGTAGTCGATGGGCTCTTGAATCTCGTACACCGGCTGGTCGCGGTAGAAGGCCTGCACCAGGCGCTGCTCGGCGACGCGGCCGGTGGGCGCATCGGACTCGGCCGCGCCCGCGGCCTTCGGCTCGCTGTCCGCCATCACCACGCCCTCCGGGGCGAGAATCTGGACGCGGAGGATGTTGGGGTTGGTGGTGACGATGGAGCCGGCCACGCCCTCCAGGAAGGCGTAGTTGTTGTCGCGCAGGTTGGTGACGGAGGTGAGCGCCAAGGTCTGCCCCACCGTGCGCCCCAGCTCGCGGGCCTGCTCCTGGATGCGCTCGGTGGAGCGGCGCGCGGTCTCCTCGAACTGGGACTGGGTGGACGCCACCGACAGCGCCGCCAGCAGGCCCACGATGACCACGACGAGCGCCGTGGTGGTGAGCAGGAGGATCTGGTCCAGCCGGGGTCCGCGGATGGCGGCGACGTTGGGCAGCTCCCCCGCCTCCAGCGGCGCGATGAGCGTGCCCGTCTGCTCGGCGTGGGGCAGGCCCACGTTGGAGGTCAGGCGCGTGGCGGTGGACTCGCGAGAGCCCGTCAGCTCCCGGGTGCCTGTCCTCTCGGCCGGTGGTGGGGCGGCTCCCGCAGACGTGCCAGGGGACGTACCGGACTCCGGCGCGGGGTTCAGACGCGTGTTCGTGCTGGACAAGGACACACCCGGAAGGGCCACGCCCGAGGCGCGGCGGGAGCGAAAAAGAGTCGCGACTCTAGCGCACTTCTCCTGCTTCGCGAGGTCCTGCCCCCCACGACACGTCTCCGCCACCGCGCGGCGCGACGTGCCTTGACGGGTGTGGCCCGCATCCTGTTCAGCGAGGACACTTCACGTCCGGTGAGTGTCGGGCGAGGCCCTTCACCCGGCGTCCGCGCGCGGGCCCGGTTAGGCTCGCGGGAGCATGAAGCCGCTCTTCCACGTGGCGCGAACGCCCGTTCATCTCCAGCCGCTCTTCTTCCTCACCGCGCTGGCGACGGGCTGGGACTTCGCCGCGGAGCCAGGCCGTCTGGCGATGTGGCTGCCGGTGGTCTTCGTGTCCGTGCTCCTCCACGAGCTGGCCCACGCCTGGGCGCTGCGCCGCTTCGGCTCCCCGGCGAGCATCACCCTCCATGAGCTGGGCGGCACCACCCGGGGCTCGGACCGGCTCACGCACCGCCAGTCCGCGTGGGTGAGCCTCGCCGGGCCCGCCGCGAGCCTCCTGGTGGGCGGGCTGGCGTGGTGGGCCTCGGACCTCGCCTCGCCGGGAGGGCAGCCGGGCCTGGGCGGGGCGCTGCTCCAACAGCTCCTGTGGGCGAACTTGGGCTGGGGGCTCTTCAACCTGCTGCCGGTGCGCCCCCTGGATGGCGGGGACTTCGTCGCCTCGCTCGTGCGCCACCGCGCCGGCTATCGACACGAGCGGGGGCTCCAGGTCCTCGGCGTCCTCACCGCGGTGGCGCTGGTGATGGGCGCCATCGTCACGCGCACCGTCTGGATGGGCGTGCTCGCCCTGATGCTGGGGTTCAGCAACGGGCGCAGGCTGCTCCAGCGCCAGCGCGAGGCACGCCTGAAGCCCATCACCCCACCCCGCCGTCCCCTGGCGCGCGAAGGCTCGACCGAGGGCGCCATCCCGCTCGACGCGCTATTGGGACGCAAGCCCGCCGCGGCCAAGACACCCGAGCCGGGCCCCGAGCACGCGCGCGCCTCCCCGCGCACGGTGGCCAGCGACGAGGACGTCCCCCACGACGCGGGCAGCGTGGGCCAGCTCCTGCTCGACAGCGGCCTGGCGGACCTCGCGGTGCGGCCCCTCCAGGAGTCCTTCACCCGCGAGCCCTCGCCACGCGCGGCCCACGCGCTGGCCCTCGCCCTGTTGGAGGCCGGACGCACCGCGGAGCTGGAGTCGCTGCTCTCAGGCCCCCAGGCGCCGCTGGTCTCCGACGAGACGCTGGCCGCCGTCGACGCGCGGGCCCACGTCCTGGGCCACGCCACGCTAACGGACCGCGTCACGGCCCTGCGACGTGGCCGGGCTCCTAAGTCGGATGAGCGAGGCTGATTGCCGCGCCGCGCCACCGGGCCCGGCCGGGTGGTGGGAAGCCGACGCGGCATCTCTCGCTTGAGAAATGGGGGCGCATCCGGGTTATAGGGGCGTCCCCTCCAGATAGAGGAAGCCCGCGCGTGTCTCGACCCCGACTCATCAAAGAATCGTCCGCGCCGCTCCAGCTGGACAAGGAGCTGCTGGTCCGCATCCACGACCTCATGGTCAAAACGCGCGTCCTCGAGGAGCGCCTCATCCAGATGTACAAGCAGGGCCATGGGTACTTCTGGATTGGCGGTCCCGGCGAGGAGGCGTTCAACGTCCCGCTCGGCCTGCTGATGAAGAAGGGCCAGGGCCCCGAGTACGACTACCTCCACGCCCACTACCGTCAGTCCGGCACGCTGCTGGCGCTGGGCGAGGAGCCCATCGGCGCCCTCCGGCAGATGAAGAACACGGCGTCGGACCCGTACTCCGGCGGCCGCAACTTCGCGGGCCACTTCTCGCTGCGCAAGTACAACGTGGCCCCCGTCAGCTCGCCCATCGAGGTGCAGTACGCCATCGCGCCGGGCACGGCCATGGTGCAGAAGCGCGTGGGCGGCGACGGCATCACCATCGTCACCGGCGGCGACGCCGGCACGGCCGAGGGTGACTTCGCCTCCTGCCTGGTGTGGAGCAGCCGTCCCGCCAACCCGCTGCCCATCCTCATCATCGTCACCAACAACAAGTGGGGCATCTCCACGTCGGCGGAAGGCCAGCACGGCGAGCCCCGCGTGAGCGAGCGCGGCAAGGCGTTCGGCATCCGCTCGAAGACCATCAACGGCAATGATCCCGTGGAGGCCTACCAGGAGCTGAAGGAGGCCATGGAGTACGTGCGCAAGGAGCGCAAGCCGTTCCTCCTGGAGGCGAACGTGTCGCGCCTGTACGGACACTCGTCCGCGTCCGGCGCCAACTACGTCTCCGAAGAGGTGGACTGCCTGAAGAACTTCGAGGCGCGCCTGGAGCAGGACGGCGTGCTGACGCGCCAGCAGATGGACGAGCTGCGCAACCGCTACACCGAGGACATGGCCGCCGCCGCCCGCATCGCCCGGGACGAGCCGCTGCCGGGCCCCGAGACCATCTGGAAGCACATCTTCGCGGAGGACAAGTAACCCATGGCCAACATGGCACAGGCCATTCGCATGGCCCTCCACTACGCCGAGGAGAACCTGGGCGTGACGGACATCTTCGGGGAGGACGTCGGCGCCCCGCTGGGCGGCGTCTTCACCTGCACGCAGGGCCTGAAGACGACGTGGAACTCGCCCCTGGACGAGCGCGGCATCATCGGCGCGGCCATGGGTATCGCGATGGGCGGCGGCCGCCCCGTCGCCGAAATCCAGTTCTGCGACTACGTCTACAACACCATCGACCTGTTGAAGCTGGCGGGCAACACCTGCTGGTCCAGCAACGGTGACTGGAACCTGCCCATGGTGGTGCGCACGCCGGTGGGCAGCGGCATCCGCGGGTCCATCTACCACTCGCATTCCTTCGACGCGACGATGACCCACATCGCCGGGTGGAAGGTGGTGATGCCCTCCACGCCGCTGGACGCGTACGGCCTGCTCATCTCCGCGTGCAAGGAGCAGAACCCGGTCATGTTCCTGGAGCCCAAGGCGCTGTTGCGCGTCAAGGGTGAGGAGCGCATCCCCGGCGAGCCGGACGATGACCGCGCGCTGTCCAAGGCCATCGACGCGCCCCTGGGCGACCGCAGCCAGTGGAAGCCCGCCTGGCCCGAGGGGCTGGAGGCGTTCGCCATCCCCATCGGCAAGGGGAAGCTGGTGCGCGAGGGTTCGCAGGTGACGGTGGTCAGCTACGGCCGCACCCTGCCCCTGTGCGCGCGCGCCGCCGCGCTGCTCGCCGACGAGGGCATCAGCGTGGAGGTCATCGACCTGCGCTCGCTGTGGCCGTACGACTGGGAGATGATCAAGGCCTCCGTCCAGAAGACGGGCCGCGTGCTCTTCGTCAACGAGGACACCGAGGTGACGAACTTCGGTGAGCACCTGGTGCGACGCACGGTGGAGGAGCTCTTCTACTCCCTGCTCGCGCCGCCCCGGCTGCTGGCCGGCAAGTTCATCCCCGGCATCGGCCTGGCCGACACGCTGGAGATGGCCTCCGTGCCGCAGCAGAACGACATCACCGACGCCTTGCGCTCGCTCGCCGGCGAGCAGCCCTAGGCGTCGTACCCAGTGCCCCCGTGTGGGCTGTCCGCCCACGGGAAAAGTCCCGGGCCGCCGTTCCTCTTTGGAGGAGCGGCGGCCCTTTCGTTAGACTGCCAACTGCCTTGTCACAGCCAATCGTCCGGACCGTCAGCCCCGCGGGCGCAGAAGCTCCCGCCTTCCGCATCCGCCGAGCCCGTCGCGGCGACGCCGAGGCCATGGCCTTGTTGCTTCGCGAGCTGGGCTACCCCCAGGGAACGGACCAGCAGACGGTCCACTGGGTGGTGAGCCATCCGGAGATTGAAATCTTCGTGGCCGGAGACCCACAGGACAAACCCGTGGGCATGCTCTCCTTCTCCCACCGGCCGCAGCTGCGGTTGCGCGGGCGCGTGGGCACCATCGACGAGCTGGTGGTGACGGAGTCGTGGCGCCGCCGGGGCGTGGGCCGCGCGCTCATCAAGCAGATATTGGAGCGCTGCAAGGTGCTCAGCGCGCGCCAGCTCCAGCTGGTCTCGCCGATAGCGACCACGCCGGAGGTGCGCAGCTTCTATACGGCGTGCGGCTTCTCCGAGGTCGACGCGGGCGTGTTCCGCCACCTGGAGACGGAGAAGAGCCGCTGACGGTGCTGCCCGTCCCTCGCGCCCCGGGTTCTCTCCGGGGCCGAGGCGCACGGTGACGTCAGCGCTTGATGCGCTCCACCACGTTGTGTAGCCGGACGCGGTCGTCGTCGCTCACGTCCGTGAAGCGCACGCCGATGGCCTCCTGCTCGTCGCGCACCCACGCGATGACGCCGGTGAGGTCGAACTGCTCGCCCGCGATGTCCATGGACAGCCGCACCTGGGCGCCCACGTCGTAGGCCTTGCGCGTGCGCAGGCACAGGCCGCCCGCGGACACGTTGATGGAGAACACGCGCAGCGCCCTGGCCGCGTCCTCCGCCTGGGTGAAGCGAACCGCGAACTTGGCGGCCACGCGCTCGTCCGCGCGCCGGTTCGCGTACGCGGCTGGGTCTCCCGATGACATCTCTGCTTCCGCCGCCTTGCTAGTCATGTGCACCCGCTACCCCCAGCCGTCCGCCGCTGGCGACCTAATGCCTTCCCGAGGACCGACGGGATACTGACGCGCCGAGCCACCCCTTGGGCATCGGTCATCCAGCAAGTGTCCGCTGCTTTCCAGGCTCGATTCAAGAGGGCCCCCACGAATGGGCGCCATCAGGTAAGTCCTCACACAGTTCGATTCGGGAGTTCGGGATGCGTGCGTGGCTCGCGGTGTTGACGGGGACCCTCTTCCTGGCGCTCGTCACGCCTGGGTGTGATGACGACGACAAACAGCCGGGCCCCGGGCAGGGTGACTCCGGGGTGCCCGGAGACCCGGACGGCGGCGGCGCGGGTGATGGCGGCGTGAGTCCCGACTTCGCGTGCAACGTCGCAAGACAGGAAGGCTGCGGAACCGGCCAGAGCTGTCACTTCGCGGACCTGTCGGGCGGCAAGACGGGGAGCCGGTGCTTCGCGGCGGCGTGCGACGTGGTGCTGCAGAACTGCGCGCAGGGGCAGCGCTGCACGTACGTGAGCACGGGCGCGGTGACGGAGCGCCGGTGCGTGGAGGCGGGCACCGTCGCGGAGGGCGCGCGTTGCACGCTGTCCCCCACGGACGGTGGGCCGGAGTTCGACACGTGCGCGGCGGGCCTGTTCTGCAAGGACGAGCGGCAGGACGACGGCGGCGTGGGCTTCTTCTGCCGGAAGCTGTGCCACACGAGCAGCCAGTGCGCGGACGCGGGCGAGTGCAACACGGTGCTGCGGCTGGCGGGCACGTCGGAGCTGCCGCTGTTGTGCGGACCGCGCTCGCAGCCGTGCGACCCGTTCGCGCAGGGCTGCGCGGCGCCGCTCAGCTGCTACCCGTCCTCGTCGGGTCCGGTGTGCGCGGGCAGCGGGACGCGCGCGACGGGTGAGGCGTGCGACTTCAGCAACCAGTGCGCGCCGGGGAGTGCCTGCGTGAACACGGGGCAAGGGCTCAACTGCCGCCCCCTGTGCAGACCCTCCAGCTCGCCCGCATGCACCACCGGGACATGCCGTCCACTGAATGACAATCCTGGGGTGGGAGCCTGCATCCCATGAAGCGCGTTACCCACGTGGGGCAACGTCCGCCACCACGTGGGTGCGTTCCAGACTCACGCAAGCGCCGCGGGTTCGCGTGACAGGGAAAGCGGTGTCTCCATCTCGCCCGGAGACCAAGGGAGCGTGCGCCGCGAGCCTCGGGACTTGCGCGCATGTTCGGTGGTCGTCGCGGGAATGAGCGGTGTACATCGTGCGTCGTCGGGAGGGAGCGACGATGCGAATGTGGCGGACGTGGCTCGGTGTCCTCGCGTGCGTGGGTGGCGCGCAGTTGGCGTGCACTCCCAGTAGCCCCGAGGACCCGTTGTCGGAAGAGCCTTCTCAAGAGCAGGGTGAGTCCACGAACGCGCCGGATGCCTCCGTGGACGTGGCGCCGCCATTGGTGCTCAACGACGACGGGCACGTGAGCACACCGCCGCCGCCCGCGCCGCAGCCGCCGTTACCGAGCATCGGCTTCCAGCCGGGCTTCCATCAGGCGCTGCGCTGGTCCCATTACGTGGGCGGTGTCACGACGTTCCGCCTGCGCGTGCCGGTGGCGCGCGCCGGAGAGCGGCTCCAGGTGACGTTCCGCGCGGGGGACGGGAGCCTCACGCTCCAGCGCGCCACGGTGGCGAAGGCGGGCGTGGACGGCTCGCTGGTGTCGGCGCCGGTGGCGCTGAGCTTCGAGGGCAAGCCGGGCTTCAACGTCGGCGCGCGCGCGCTGGTGACGTCGGACCCGGTGGTGTTCCCCGTGGGCTTCCGCGAGGACGTGGCCATCACCTTCGAGGTGCGCGGGGCGCTGGCCGCCAGCGCCATCAACGCCTTCCCGGGCAGCTTCGCGCGAGCGGGCACGCATGCGCTGGTGACGGGCGCCCTCGGCGGCGAGCCCTTCGAGCGCTCCGTGGGCGTGGCCTCGGTGCACGTGGAGGGCCCCACGGGCCGCGCCTTCATCGCGCTGGGTGACAGCATCACCGAGGGCTACGTCGACCTGCGCAACGACACGCGCAACGCCTGGCCGGCGCTGGTGGAGGCGCAGCTGGGCGTGCCCGTGGTCAACGCGGGCGTCAGCGGCCAGGGCTTCTACGACGCGCTGAGGCTCTTGTCCGACGAGGTGCTCGCGGTGAAGGGCGTCACCGACTGCCTGGTGCTGCTGGGCACCAATGACTTGGGCGACGCGGGCGCGGAGGAGCAGATGGAGACGCGGATGCTCCTGCTGGTGCAGCGGCTGGAGCCCTTCTGCCGCGTGTGGGTGAGCACGCTGTTGCCGAAGGAGAAGACGAACTACGGCGCCTATGACTACGTGAAGTCGCAGCGGCTGGGCTTCAACGCGTGGCTGCGCGGCGGCGGCACGAGCACGGACGTCATCGACCTGGAGTCGGTGATGCGGCAGACGAGCAACGTGCACCTCTACCTCGACGGGCTGGGCATCGACGGCATCCACCCGAGCACCGAGGGCCACCGGGTGATGGCGGCCGAGGTGGTGCGCACGCTGCGCGAGCGGGGCGAGCTGTAGCCCCGCTGTGGCTCAGCGGGGTCCGAGCACGTTGTTGAGGACGAGCAGCTCCGCCAGCGCTGGCGGAGCCAGCACCCAGTCGTTGCCCGTGGGCACCCAGCGCACGGGCGCGCCCGCCTGCTCCAGCACGGCGTTCACCCGCTGGAGCAGCGGCTCGAAGGTGGTGGCGGGCGCGTCCCAGTCCCCCTCGCCCGCTTCGACCTCGTGTCCACCGGGGTCCACGACGAAGGCCTCGCGCCCCTGGAGGGGCCGCACCGCGAAGCCCGGCAGATAGGGCTGCAGCGCCGCCTCCAGTCGCTCCAGCAGCGCGCCGTCCTTGTACGGGTGGGACAGCTCCCAGTCGAAGAAGGTGGGCAGCTGCGACGTCAGCTCGCTGCGCAGCGGGTCCTCACGGCTCTGGCGCCAGTGGTGCTCGGCGAGCTCCAGCGCGGTGGCGGGGACCTTCAGCTCCCACTGCTCCAGCTTCGCGAGCAGCTCCGCCATGCGCTCCACCAGCTCGTACGGCGGCTCCGCGCGCGTCACCCACGCGACCTCCGTCACGGACTGACCGCGACGCTGTCCCGTCACCCGGTCGCCCTTGCGCAGTTGGAAGGGAGGCGCGTCGGACTCCGGCTCCGGATAGAGCGGGGCATGGAACGGCCCCTCTCCCGAGTCCGGGCGCAAGAGCGCGAAGCCGTGCTGGGCGTTGACGTCCTCCACCGTGAATGCGTCCCTGGCCATCCCGACCTCGTCTCGAAAGCCGTTGAAGACGTCTGTGTTGGAGCGCTGAAGGTTACGTCGTCAGCGCCGGAAGCGCACCACGCGCACGTCGAGGTCCCCCGCCTCCGCGTCCAGGACCTGCCTCATCAGCTCGAGCGCGCGCGTCTCATCGAAGCTGCCGGAGCCCGCGCCGATGATGGGGAAGGCCACGGAGTGGAGGCCCTGCTCACGGGCCCTCTCCAAGGCGCTGCGGACCGAGTCCTGGATGGAGCGCTGGGAGGCTCGCCAGAGCATGTCGATGCCCGCCACATGGATGATGGCCTTGAAGGGCAGCCGCCCCGCGGAGGTCACCACCGCCGAGCCCAGGGGCATGGGGCCCGCCCTCGCCACCTCTCGGAAGGGGCCCACGCCACCCCGTCGCTTGATGGCGCCGGACACCCCCTGCGGCAACAACAGCCACCAGGGGATGATGTTCCGGTTCCAGGCATTGACGATGGCCTCCACCGGCTGGTCCAGCAGGTCGCCTTCGCAGACAGAGACGGGCATGGCGCGGACTCTAACCGGTGTTGCGCATGCCGGCCGCGATGCCGTTGAGCGAGAGCAACAGCGGCCTGTCGCAGTCACAGTCGCTCTCGCGCTTGCGGCGCAACAGCTCCACCTGGAGGAAGGACATCGGGTCCACGTACGGGTTGCGCAGGGCGATGGCGCGCTGGAGCTGGGGGTTGTTGTCGAGCAGCTTCCCCTCCCCCGTCAGCCGCTTCACCTGCCGACGCGTGCGCCGGTGCTCCTGCTGGATGCGACGCCACAGGGCCTTCGTCGACGCGGGGGCGAGCGCCGCGTAGCGCCCGGCGATGGCCATGTCCGACTTGGCCAGCACCATGGTGACGTTGTCGATGACGGCCTTGAAGAAAGGCCACTGGCGGTACATGCGCTTGAGCAGCGCGGGCCCGCCCGGCTCCTTCGAGAAGGCCTCCAGCGCGGAGCCCACGCCGTACCAGCCCGGGACGATGGCCCGGTTCTGCGTCCAGGCGAACACCCAGGGAATGGCGCGCAGCGACTCGAGCCCTCCGGCCTTGCGCTTGCTGGGGCGCGAGCCGATGGGCAGCGCGGAGATCTCCTCCACGGGCGTCGCCGTGGTGAAGAACTCCAGGAAGCGAGGGTCCTCCCACACGAGCGCGCGGTAGGCCTTGCGCCCCGTCTCGGCCAGCGTGTCGAACGTGGCGCGGAAGGTCTTCTCGTCCTCCGGCGTCGGGCGAGGCTGCGCGTCGAGCAGGTGGGGCAGCACGCCGCCCAGGATGAGCTCCAGCGTGCGGCGCGCCAGCTCCGGGCGCGCGTACTTGTGGTCCAGGGCCTCGCCCTGCTCCGTCGCCTTGTAGCCACCGGCCACGGCACCGGGAGGCAGCGCGAGGATGGCCTCCTGGGCGGGGCCACCACCGCGGGCCACGGACTCGCCGCGACCGTGGAACAGGCGCAGGGGGACACCGGACTGGGCGGCCGCCTCGGTGAGCGCGACCTGGGCGCGATAGAGCGCGGCGCTGGCGGCCAGCAGCCCCACCTCCTTGCCCGAGTCGCTGTAGCCGACCATGACCTCCTGGAAGCCGCGCGCGTCGACGTGCTTGCGGTACTCGGCGTTGGCGAAGAGCGTGCGCAGCACGTCGGGGCCACCGTCGAGCGCGCCGAGCTGCTCGAAGAGCGGGACGACGTCCACGGTGGCGCAGCCGCGCTGCTCGTCCCACAGGCCCGTGAGCTTGAGGCACTTGAAGGCCGCGAGGACGTCCTCGGCCGTGCTGGCCATGCTGAGGATGAGCGTGCGGCAGGCGGGCTCACCGGCCTCGGCCTGCGCCTCGCGCAGCTTCTCCAGCACCGCGAGCAGCCGCTTGCCGCCCTCGGAGGGAGCGGGACCTCCCGCGTCCAAGGAGGCCGCCGCGCTCACGGCATCCTCCGCGGGCACGCGAGCCTCCAGCTCCGCCAGGGACAGTCCCAATGCGAGGACACGCTCGCGCATGCGTCGCACCTGACGCAGGCCGGACTTCGCGGCCTTCGCCTCCTCGAGCGAGCGGGACAGCAGGTCCAGGTCCGCGAGCAGGGCCTCCGGCGTACGATAGGCGCTGGCCGGCATGGGGCCCGCGTCACCGGTGCGCTGGGCCAGCACGTGGCGCAGGGCCTGGTTCAGCCGCTCCTCCATGAAGCGCAGCTTGCGGCGCCAGGGCTCGCCGATGGTGCGCGGCCCCAGGCGCTGCTCGGCCTCGGGGAGCTCCTTCGCGTCGCGCTCCAGGGAGGCGATGAGCTCCGCCGACGGCTTCGCATGGCGCTCCGACTGCGAGAGCATTCCACCCAGGCGCTCCAGGCCTTGGGTCAGCAGGCGCAACCCTCGTGCACGGTGGGCCCGCAGCGTGTCCGCGAAGACTTCCGGTGTCACCAGCGGGTTGCCATCCATGTCCCCGCCGACCCACGAGTGGACTCGCACGGGCGTGTCCACCTGGCCGAGGGGTTCTCCGTAGGCGCGCTCGAAGGCCCAGTCGAGCAGCTCGGGCAGCTCGGAGATCTGCTCGGCGATGACCTCCTCGACGTACCAGAGGGCGTTCTTCACCTCGTCGCCCACGGTGGGCCGCTCGCGGCGCAGCTCGTCCGTCTGCCACAGGGTGGTGATCTCCTCGCGGAGGGACTCCACGTTGGCGGCGCTCTCGCGGGGCGTCAGCTCGCACCGGTCGCGCTCCTCGAGCAGGCTCGCCATCCGGTAGAGCTTCTCGAGCAGCGTGCGGCGCACGGCCTGCGTGGGATGCGCGGTGAGCGTGAGCGTCACGTGCATCTGGCGCAGCGCCTCGCGGACGCGGGTCGCGGGGATGCCCGCGTCCTTGAGCGACAGCATCGTCGCCTCCAGCGAGCCACGCTGGGGCGTCGTGGACTCGGCGCTGGAGTACGCGCGAGCGCGGCGGATGCGGTGGTGTTGCTCGGCGAGGTTGACGAGCTGGAAGTACACCGAGAAGGCGCGGAGCACGGGCTCGGTGCGCTCCAGCGGAAGACGCTTGAGGATCTCCGCGAGCTCGGCGGCGGAGGCGCGTCTTCCCGCCACGGGGCCGCGTCGTCGCTGGATGGCGAGCCGACGGACCTCCTCTTCCAGGTCGAACAGGTCCTGACCTTCCTGTTCGACGAGCACCTCTCCCAGCAGTCGCCCGAGCAGGCGGACATCACGACGCAGGGGCTGATCCACGGCACGGACACGGGCCATATGCCCTGGAAACTAACGCCTTCCACCACGGGCCGCGCGGGCAATGTCCGCGGGCCCGTCGTTTCTCGTCCACCTCAGAACCCAAGGTACTCGAGTTCATCATCGGTCAGCTGGTGCAACGGCTGCCGGCTCAGGACCTCGCCAGTCTCCGGGTGGTTGTACAGCTCCGAGTCCGGAAGGTTGCGCAGCACCAGCTCCAGCTTTCGAATCTGTCCTCGCTCCGAGTCGATCATCTCCCCTTCCTTGATGAGGTTGGCGATGACGCCCGCGGGCACGATGGCTTCACTCGAGGAGCCGCCCTGGCTCTGATAGGAGACGAACTCGGACTTCTTGTGCTGGAACTGGATGACCAGCGCGGCCAGACGCTCGGAGTCGATCTGGTACTCCGCGCGGATGCGGCGCATCCGGCCCTCGCGGTCCTCGATGCGCGCCACCAGCTCCTTGACCTTCTTCTGCATCGCCACCCGAAGGTCGGGGGTGGTCTTGGTGTTGTAGCGAACGGATTCGAACAACTCTGACGGTCGTTGAATGTTGTAGCCCATGGGTCCTGCTCCTCGTTGGGTTCGACGCGGGTCGAGCGCGCCGACGGCTCGAACGAAGCGGAGCTGACCGGGCACCACGCGGCTACGGCTTCACCTCGAAGGCCGTCGAACGGGCGAGTGTCTCCATCCGGTCGACATCGGCGGCGACGAGGGACAGCTTGGCGCGAATCTGTTCGACGGCGTCACCGCCCAAGGGCAGCCGCAACGGAAGCTCCGCGCTCGGCCGTGCGATGACGTCGGCCATGACCCGCGCGGCCTTCACGGGGTCCCCGCCCTGCTTCCCATCCGTCTGGCGCACCCAGGTGCGCAACTGCCCCACCGTTCCCTCGTAGGCGCCCATCGCGGGCATGTGGCGGAACGAAGCGCCGAACAGCGAGGTGCGGAACGTGCCCGGCTCCACCACCAGCACGCGAATCCCCAATGGCTTCACCTCCTGCGCGAGGCTCTCGGACATCCCTTCCAGCGCGTGCTTCGCGGCGCAGTACGCACCGAAGCCCGGCGCGGAGGAGAGCCCCGCGACGCTCGAGACCTGCACGATGGTGCCCGAGCCCCGTGCCCGCATGTGCGGCAGCACCTCTCGCGTGGTGGTGACGGCGGCGAAGAACATCAACTCCATCGTCGCGCGAAGGTCCTGGTCGCTCGTTTCCTCGATGGCGCCGAGGATGCTGAAGCCCGCGTTGTTGACCAGCACGTCGATGTGGCCGAAGCGGGAGATGGCGGTCGTCACGGCGTCGCGCACCTTCTCGGGCTGCGTCACGTCCAGTTCGACGAGGCGCAGCCGCCCCGGGGCCGACGAGGCCAGCTCCGCGAGGACCTGCGGTTGCCTCGCGGCGGCGACCACGCTGTCACCACGCCGGAGCACCTCCTCGACGAGCGCTCGCCCCAGTCCCGAGGACGCCCCCGTGATGAACCAGACCTTGTTGGAGGTGGACACTGAAGAACCTTGGCTGCCCATGGTGGACTCCTTCGACTGCGAGTTCGTTGACGCGGTTCAAACTAGGAGTCCGGGGGCCTCGTGATTAGCGGTGGAATTGCGATGGGTTTTTAAGTTTCGCTAAAAGATGCACATGCGAGACGACTACTCGGGGCTGAACGCGCTGGCGGCGGTGGCGGACAAGCGCAGCCTCACGGCCGCGGCGGCCCAGTTGAGCGTGACGCCGTCGGCACTCAGCCAGAGCATCCGGGCGCTCGAGGAGCGGGTAGGCGTGCGACTGCTCCAGCGCACGACGAGGAGCGTCGGTCTCACGGAGGCAGGCGAGCGTTTCCTCGCGCAGCTCCGGCCCGCGATGGCGAGCATCCGCGCCGCCTTCGAGTCACTCGACGCGGTGCGCGGGCGTCCCTCCGGCACGTTGCGACTCAATGTGCCCCGGCTGGCCATCGCGGCGGTGCTCGACTCCATCCTGGGGGGATTCCTCGCGGCGAATCCGGAGCTCAAGCTCGACATCGTCGTCGACGACGGCATCACCAACATCGTGGAGCACGGCTTCGACGCGGGTATCCGACTCGGCGAGATGCTCGACAAGGACGTGGTGGCGCTTCGACTCACCGACGACCTGCGCATGACGGTGGTCGGCTCACCCACGTATCTGAGCGAGCGCGGACGGCCCAAGCATCCACGGGATTTGCACGCGCACGACTGCATCAACTACCGCCACCTCAGGAGTGGCACCGTGTACCGCTGGGAGTTCAGCGACAAGGGCCGGGACCTCACCGTCGCCGTGGAGGGGCGGCTCGTCGTCAACGACAACGAGCTGATGGTTCGTGGAGCACTCGATGGCGTGGGGCTCGCGTACGTCATGGAGCACACCGTCGAGCAGGAGTTGGCCGACAAGCGCCTCGTCCGGGTGCTCTCCAACTATTGCCCGCCCTTCCCCGGCCTCTTCCTCTACTACCCGAGTCGGACCCAGCTTCCGCTCAAGCTTCGAGCGCTCGTCGACTACCTGCGGGCCCGACGCTCCGGAGCAAGGACCACCTGACGTGAGCCCGTTGCCGAGGGGAGCCTGTTCAAGGTCGCCTGCTCGGGTCGATACCTCCCGCCCCTGCACGCGTCCGAGCGAGCCCTGACGCTCCGGGCGGGCACATCCGGTAAGGTGCCCTCCGTGAGCATGAGTCGGCCCTTCCCCCGTGGGTTTGTCCCCATCGTCCTGCTGGTGTTGTGCGTCGCGCATGTCGCGCTCGGGCTCGTCCTCCTGCCCGGGGCCATGTTCGCCAAGTACCCCGACAGCGCGCGGCTGCTGACGTCGGGCCGGATGCTCCCCGAGCAGGGCGCGGACTTCAGCCCCCTGTACCTCATCCTCAACGTGGCCCTCTCCCCCACTCCGCTGCGCTGGGTCCAGAGCATCGCGGGAGCGCTCGGGCTCATCGCCGTCTATGTGCTCGGCGCGCGGCTGCTGTCGCGCCCCGTGGGACTGCTCGCCGCGACGCTCGTCGCGGTGACGACGCCCGTCCTCCTCTACGAGGCCACGCTGGAGCCGGACCTGCTCGTCATGGTCCTCAACCTGGGCGCACTCGCGATGCTGGCCCACGCGCGCCCTACCTTCCAGAAGTACTGGCTGGTTGGCGCCGGAGTGCTGCTCGGACTCTCGGGAGCGACGCGTCCCACGGGCCTCGCCATCCTCGTCCTCGCGACGGGCTGGATGCTCTGGGAGCGCCGCCACGAGACACGCCGCGCGAGCCTGCTCGCCGGAGCGCTGTTGCTGGGCACGGGGATGTTCTCCTCCTGGCTGCCCGCTCAAATCATCCGCGCGACCGTGGGCTCACACCTCGGCGCGACCATGAGCGCGGGCGCCGTGCTGCACATGGGAAACCGCCCCGAGGGCACGGGACTGGGCGCGCAACCGCCCACGCTCATCAAGCAGTACGAGGCGCAGCTGCGCTCCCCCGAGCGCCCCGACCACGCGCACAGCCTCTACCGACAGTTCGCCCGAGCCGAGGCGGGCGAAGACCTGTCCCCCTCCCGCACCGAGCTGTACTGGATGCGCAAGACGCTGAACTTCGCGCTGGAGGAGCCAGGAACCGTCCTCGGATTGTTCGGCCGGAAGCTGGCGTTCTTCCTCTTCGGCCCGGAAGGCCACGACCTGGTCGAGGTGCGCCGCGCCGAAGCGCACCTCGCGGGGCTCCCTCTCCTCGATGCCCAGGTCCTGGGCTTGCTCGGCGTGGCCGGACTCGGCGCCCTGCTCGCGCGACGACGAAGCGTCGGGCTCATCGTGCTCTACCTCGCCGCGAGCACCGCGCTCGCCGTGGGCTTCTACGTGGTGAGCCGCTACCGACTGGCCGCGCTTCCCGCCTGGGCGCTGTTCGCGAGCGCGCTCGCGGTGATGGCCTTCGAGTCACGGCGCGAGCCCCGGGTCCTCGGACTGCTGACCGTCGGCCTCGCGCTCTGTCTCGCCCTGCCCACGTTCTTCCCTTTTGTACGCGACGTGGAGCGGATGCTCGCGCGGACAGAAGCCGTGGGCAGTCCGGGCACGGCGCTCAACACCGCGCTCCAGCAGGGCCGGTATGACGAGGCGACGCAGGCCTTCGAGCAGCTCCAGGCCGCGCACCCGTTCACCGCGCTAGCGAGGCCCCTGCGCGGCGTGCCGTTCGAATCGCCGGTGGTCGCCGAGCGCTCGGGAGCACTGTCCGTGGAGAAGCTGGGCCTGGAGACGCCCATGGACCTCTACTTCGCCTCGGAGCTCGCACGGCGCGCCGGCCACTGCGACCAGGCCCTCCCCGCCGCACACGCGGCCCAGGACGCGGGCTATCGCGGAGCGCTCTATGACACCTCGCTGGACCCCGCCCTGGTGGTGGCGGACTGCCTGCTGTCACGTGGCGACCGCGCCGGCGCGTTGAAGTCCGCGGAGGCGTCGCTGGATGTTCGAGGCGGCACGCTGGACGCCCTCGCCTTCGCGGTGGCGGGCGCGGAGTCGCTCGCCACCGATGCGGAGGGACGGCGCGCCATCTGGGACGCGAAGCTCTTCGCCATCCACGACCTGTTGAGCGCCAGACATGCGCGAGGGCTCGCGCGCCTGCGTTGGGGGAACTTCACCGGTGCGCTGGAGGACGCGGACGCGGTCCTCGCCACCATTCCCGACGTGGCCGTCACCCACCACCTGCGCGCCGCCGCGCTCACGGGACTCGGTCGTCATGCCGAGGCGCTCCGCGCCTATGCGCGCGCCATCCAACTGTTGCCGGGGCACAACTTCGCGACCCGTCCGCTCGAGGACACGGTGGCAATGGCGCTCGCGGAAGCCGCCGAGGCCCCCGGGGTGCTGAGCGTGGCCACGGAGCATCACCTCCGCGCGGGCCGACTGGAGCTGGCTCGCGACCTCGCCGCTCGCGCCAGCAAGCTCGCCCCCGAGGACAAGAACCTCGCGCGCAGCGCCCGGGAGCTGGCCCAGGCCCGACCTTCCGGCATCCCCATTCCGCCACCACCCTCTCCGCGAGCAATTCGCTCCGCCACGCCCCCTGAACCGTGAGCGACGCGCCTTGGCTTCGTGACTCGGCGCCGCCCCCACCCTCTCCGCGCGCAACTCGCTCCGCCGCGCCCCCTGAACCGTGAGCGACGAGCCTTGGCTTCGTGACTCGGCGCCGCACCCGCCCGCTCCGCCAGGCCTCCTGAACCGTCAGCGACGCGCCTTGGCTTCGTGACTTGGCCGCCGCCGCCCCCGGTACGACCTGAACGCTGGCGTTCCGCGCCACCGCCACGGCCCCTCACCACGCGCCTCCATGTACCAGGCTCGGCGTGCACGAACGGCGCATCAGCACCGGCACAGGCGAATGGCGCGGCCCCAGCCATGACCGGACGGTTCGGGACAGGCGTTGGCCTCACGCCTCGCGTGAGCACACGCCACGAGCCCCTGTGGCCCATCGACCGCACACAAGCCCGGTCCGCGCCTTGCACAACCCCTGTGCACACGACGCGGCCCACGGCGCCGCACAGGAGTGAAAGGTCATGTGGACGACAGGGTGGTGGAAGGTGGCGGTGATGTGCGGCTCGCTGGCCGCGTCCGGGGCGCTCGCGCGGTCGACAACGCTCGCTGAGCCCACCGAGCAGCCAGACATGACCACGCTGGAGCCGAGCCTCACTCCACCGCCGCCCGAGGAGCTCTTCTCCGGTGCCCCCGACGAGATGGCCCCGCCGCGCCTGCGCCACGTCGAGCCCGTCGCCTGCGCCTCCGCGCCCGAGGGCCGCCTCTGGGTCGCCTCCACCGAGGAGTGCGGCAACACCGAGTGCGTCGACAAGACAACGGTCTGGGTCGGCTCGTGGACCGTCGAGGACACCACGGTCGAGGTCCAGTGCGACGCCGACCGCATCATCCTCTCCACCTTCGACTGGAAGATGGTCCTCGTCCCCGACGGCAAGGGCGACTTCGACGTCGAGGAGTCCGTGCTCGGTGACGGCGAGGTCACCCCCGTCCCCACCGAGCACGCCCAGGCCGAGCCCGTGAAGCCCGGCCCCCAGGGCTGAAGGCTACGGCCCGATGCGCCGCAGGATGAGGATGGCCCCCTCGTCCAGCCGCCGATCTCGCAAGTCAATCTCGCAGTCGATCATCCAGTCCCCATGTCCCTCGGGGTCCATGATGCGCTGCTGCACCTCCCAGAGCCGCGGGCCCGTCTCCTTCAGGAACGTGTTCGCCGGCTTGCGCGCCTGCGGCGTGAGCACCACCATCTTGTGCTCCTCGTGGTACGGCACCATCGCCTGCTCGAGCTTCGGCGCCGTCCACTCGCCCAGCGGGTTGTCCAGGAGCGTCAGCGCGTCCGTGTAGCGCTTCTGTCCCAGCGCGCGCAGCAGCCGGTGCAGCTCCTCGCGCACGCGGGCCGCGAAGGCGCGCGGGTCCTCGGTGAGCTCCTTCGGCTTGAGCTCCACCGCCGGCTTCGCCTCGACCACGGCGTCCGGGTTGCGCATCCGCTCCCACTCGTCCACGAGGCTCGAGTCCACCTGACGAATCGTCGCGCGCAGGTGGTCGATGATGTCCTCGACCTCCTCCGTGCGGAAGCGCTCCGGGACCGTCTGCGCCAGCGTCTTGTACACGTCGCTGACGTAGCGCAGCAGCACCCCCTCGCTGCGCTGCAGCCCGTACTCCCGCACATAGTCGTGGAAGGACATGAAGCGCTCGAACATGTCCCGCACCACCGCCTTGGGACGGATGTTCTCCTCGCCCACCCACGGGTGCTTGCGCGCGAAGGCGTTGAACGTGCCGTAGATGAAGTCCCGGTTCGGCTTGGGCCACTCCAGCTTCTCCAGTTGCTCCATCCGGTCGTCGTACTCGACGCCCTGCGCCTTCATCTCTTGAATCTTCTCGCCCTTGAGCTGGTGCAATTGCGCGTAGAGCACCACCTCCGGGTTCTCCAGGATGGACTCCACCAGCGTCACCACGTCGAGCGCGTACGTCTCCGTGGTCGGGTCCAACAGCTCCAGCGTCTCCAGCAGGTACAACGACAGCGTGTGGTTGAGGCTGAAGTCGTGCTGGAGCTCCTGCGCCACCTTCACCGAGGCCCCCGAGCCGCCCTCCCCTCGCACCACCTCCACGATTCCCGCGCCGCGCAGCGTGCGGAAGTCCCGCGCCGCCTCCTTCAGGTGCCGGCGCTTCAGGAAGTCCGAGTCGTGGCAGCGCTGGATGAGCTGCACCAGCCGGTGGTAGCCCCCCGTGCCCCGGACGTGGTCGCTCTGGAGCAGGTTGAGAATCATGCCGTGCGACACCGCGAAGCGTGACTCCAGCGGCTCGGGCATGCCCGTCTGGAGCCGATCGAAGGTGTTCTTGTCGTACTGCACGAAGTTCTTCTGCGGAGGCTTCTGCTTGGGCGCCTTCTTCTTGCCCGCCGCCTCCTTCGCCGCCTGCTTGATGTTCTCCACGACGTACTCGGGCGCCTGCGCGACGACGCTGCCCTCGTTGTCGAAGCCCTTGCGGCCCGCGCGCCCGGCGATCTGCTGGAAGTCGCGCACGCTCAGGGTCGCCAGCTTCTCGCCGTTGAACTTGAACAGCTGCGTGAAGAGCACCGTGCGGATGGGGATGTTCACGCCCACGCCCAGCGTGTCCGTGCCGCTGATGACCTTCAGGTGCCCGCCCTGCGCCAGCTTCTCCACCAGGAGCCGGTACTTCGGCAGCAGCCCCGCGTGGTGCATGCCGATGCCGTGGCGAAGGAAGCGCTGGAAGTCCTTGCCGTAGGGCGTGTCGAAGGGCGCGTCCATCAGCGCCAGCCGGATGGCCTCCTTCTCCTCCTTGGTGGAGAAGTCCACGCTCATGAGGTTCTGCGCCTGCTCGGCGGCGGCGCGCTGCGTGAAGTTCACCAGGTAGATGGGGTACTTCTTGCGCGCGATGAGGTCTTCAATCGTCTCGTGCAGCGCGGACTCGCGGTAGTCGAAGTCCAGCGGCACCGGGCGCTGCGCGCTTCGCACCGTGGCCACCTCGCGGCCGGTGAGCCGCTGCAGGCTCTCCTCGATGATGTGCGTGGGGCCCAGCGTCGCCGACATCAACAGGAACGTCACCTGCGGCAGCGCGATGAGCGGAATCTGCCACGCCACGCCGCGGTCGCGGTCCGAGTAGTAGTGGAACTCGTCCATGACGACGTAGTCCACCTTCGCCCCCGCGTCTCGCAGCGCGAGGTTGGAGAGGATTTCGGCGGTGCAGCAGATGATGGGCGCGTCGCGGTTGATGCTCGCGTCGCCGGTGAGCATGCCCACGTTCTCCGCGCCGAAGGCGTCGCACAGCGCGAAGAACTTCTCGTTCACCAGCGCCTTGATGGGGCACGTGTAGAAGGAGACCTTGCCCTCGGCCATGGCCTTGAAGTGCAGGGCGGTGGCGACCAGCGACTTGCCGGAGCCCGTGGGCGTCTTGAGGAACAGGTGCTTGCCCGCGAGCAGCTCCAGGATGGCTTCCTCCTGGGCGGGGTAGAGGCTGAGCCCGTTCGATGCGACATAGCCGACGAAACGGTCCAGGATGCTGTCCGGGTCGAGCGCGGGCTCTCCCTTCTTGGGGAGCAGGGCTGCGAGCGGCGCTTGGGATTCAGGGGTGGCCATCACCGCCGGACTCTAGAGCAGCCCCCGCCTCCCGTCCGCTGTGAAATCCCGGAGCGCCCCCCGTACGAGCCACGACGAGGGGCCCATGGCACGGTCCACCGCGCGTCATTGGCCACGCACGCCGGAACGATGTGGGGGCCCGAGCGCATGCCTACCGTTGCGCGACCTCCGGCCAACAAAGGGGCAGCATGATGTTCCATCGATGGCGTCTCGCCTTGCTTTCCGTCTGGGTTTCGGTCGCGGTCGCCCAGGCACAGTCCACGGACCCGGCCGTCGTCGGCCAATGGACGCCCGTCAAGAAGTGGCCCTACTCCGCCGTCCACACCCACGTGCTGCCCACCGGGAAGGTGATGTTCTTCTCCGAGTTCGCGGACGGCGACAATCCCTACCTCTGGGACCCCGCCACCGACGCGCTCACCCCCTTGCCCAAGGCGGGCTTCAACATCTTCTGCTCGGGTCACGCCTTCATGGCGGACGGGCGGCTGTTCATCGCCGGGGGCCACATCGCGGATGACTCGGGCCTGCCGTACGCCGCCATCTTCGACCCCTTCAAGCTCACCTGGACGCGGCTGCCCAACATGAACGCGGGCCGCTGGTACCCCACCGTCACCACCCTGCCCAACGGCGACATGCTGGTGATTGGCGGCGCCAAGGAGGACCGCACCAAGAACCTCATTCCCCAGGTGTGGCAGACCTCGAAGGGCTCCTGGCGGACGCTCACCGGCGCGAGCCTGGAGCTCATGTACTACCCGTGGATGTTCGTCATGCCCTCGGGCAAGACGCTCATGTCCGGCTACTGGAGGCCCTCGCGCTACCTGGACACGGATGGCGTGGGCGCGTGGACCAGCGGCCCACGCACGACCTACACCGCCAGCCGCAACTACGGCAGCGCGGTGATGTACGACGAGGGCAAGGTGCTCATCACCGGCGGCGACAACCCGCCCACCAACAACGTGGAGGTGCTGGACCTCAACGTCACCAAGCCCGCGTGGCGCCCCGTCGCCCCCATGCGCTACGTGCGCCGGCAGCACAACAGCACCGTGCTCCCGGACGGGACGGTGCTCGTCACCGGCGGCCACGGCGGCCCCGGCACGGACAACCCCAACTACCCCCGCCTGGAGACGGAGCTGTGGGACCCGGTCAAGGAGACCTGGTCGCTGCTCGCCCCGCTGGGGACCTATCGCGGCTATCACTCCACCACGGTGCTCCTGCCCGACGGGCGCCTGTTGTCCGCCGGCAGCCGCAACGTGAAGACGATGCAGGTCTACTCGCCGCCGTACCTCTTCAAGGGCCCGCGTCCCACCATCTCCTCCGCGCCCGCGGCCATCAGCTATGGGGAGACCTTCCGCGTCAACACGCCGGACGCGGCCAACATCACCATGGCGTCCTGGGTGCGGCTGGGCTCCGTCACGCACGCGTTCGACGAGAACCAGCGCTTCATGAAGCTGCGCTTCACCGCGAGCGGCGGCGGGCTCAACGTCGTCGCGCCCCCCAACCCCAACGTGGCGCCGCCCGGGCACTACATGCTGTTCCTGCTCAACGGGCGCAAGGTGCCGTCGGTCGCGAAGATCATCCGCATCGGCGGGGATGGCACCACGCCGCCGCCCACGGAGCCGCCACCGAACACGGGCTTCACCGCCGTGGCCTTCGGCGCCGAGTGGAAGTACGACGACCGCAACATCGACCCGGGTCCGACGTGGAAGGCCGCGACGTTCAACGACAGCGCGTGGAAGAAGGGCCTGGCGCAGCTCGGCTATGGCGAGGCGGACGAGCGGACCGTGCTGACGAAGACGACGCCTGTGCATCCGACGGTGTACTTCCGCAAGAAGTTCACCCTGCACGGCATGGTGGAGCAGGCCACGCTCAAGGTGATTCACGATGACGGCGTGGCGGTGTTCCTCAACGGGACGCAGGTGTTCAACAGCCTGATTCCCAATCCCGCGCACTCCGCCTACGCCCAGGGCGCCAGCTCCGACAACCACCTGAGCCAGACCACCATCCCCGGCATGCGCTTCGCGATGGGCGAGAACACGCTGGCCGTCATGGTGAAGCAGGCGAACGCCACCTCCAGCGACTTGTCCTTTGACCTGGAGCTGAAGGTGACGACGGACGGCATGCAGCACGACGCCCTCTTCCTGGAGAGCCCCAACGGCGGCGAGACGCTGCGGCCGGGCCAGCTGCAGACGGTGCAGTGGATGACCCACGGCGCGGGCGTCGACACCGTCGACGTGCAGTTCTCCCAGGACAACGGCGCCAGCTGGAGCACCGTGGCGACGGGCGTGCCGAACATCGGCTTCTACGAGTGGAAGGTACCGCGCATGGAGACGTCCCAGGGCGTGCTGCGCATCCAGGACGGCGCCCGGCCGGACATCGAGGACAAGACGGACCTGCCGTTCACCATCACCGCCACGCCCCGGTTCAAGGCCATCGCCTTCGGGGAATACTGGAAGCTCGATGACCGCAACGTGAGCCCCGGCGCGCAGTGGACCTCCCTGGGCTTCAACGACAGCGCGTGGCGGCAGGGGCCCGGTCGGCTCGGCTATGGCGACGGTGACGAGCACACGGTGCTCACCAAGACGAACCCCGTGCAGCCCAGCGTGTACTTCCGCAAGAAGCTCACCCTGGACGAGGCCATCCGCACCGCGCACCTCCAGGTGCTCCATGATGACGGCGTGGCCGTCTGGGTGAACGGGCGGCTCGTCTTCTCGCGCTACATGGACAACGGCATGGAGCACGGCGTCTTCGCCAGCGGCGTGGTGAAGGACGCGGTCCTCAGCACCTTCAGCTTCGACGGCTCCGTCTTCGTCGAGGGGGAGAACATCATCGCGGTGATGGTGAAGCAGGCCAACGCGGAGTCGAGCGACGTCGCGTTCGACCTCGAGCTGGACCTCGAGGCCCGCTGACCCCGGGGCGTCACCGGCCCCGGAGATGGCTCAGAGCACCTTCACCGCTTTGACCATGTCCGGGGCCAGCTCCTCGTGCGGCAGGATGGAGAACCCGAGCTGCTTGCTGACGTTCTGCATGGCCCGGTTGCCCGCGAGGATGTCCGCGACGATGCGCCGCACGCCCCACGCGCGGCCCACCTCCACCAGCCGGCGCAGCATCTCCGTCCCCAAGCCCTGGTGCTGCACCTCGTCGCTGATGAGGATGGCGTACTCCGCGTCCTCCGTGCCTCGCAGGCGCGTCAGGCGCCCCACCCCCAGCAGCTCTCCGCCCTTGCGCTCGGCCACCAGCGCCAGCTCGCGCGCGTAGTCGTTGAAGCAGATGCGCGCCAGGCGCTCGTGCGCCACGCGGGTGCTCAGCTGCATCAGCCCCGCGTAGCGCAGGAACACCGTCTGCTCGGAGAGCGTCTTGTGGAAGCGCGCCATCGCCGGCTCGTCCTCGGGGCGGATGGGGCGCAGCAACAGCTCCTCGCCGCTCTTCATCCGGAAGGGCGCCACGTACTGCTGCGGATATGGCTCGATGACCAGCCGGGGCAGCTCGGCCTCCGTCACGGACGGGGGATGCAGCACCACGCGCGCGTCCAGCGCGAGCAGTCGCTCCGGTGAGGCGAGCAGTGGATTGATGTCCACCTCCTTCACCCAGCGCTGCTCCACCACGAGCTGGCCGAAGCGCACGAGCAGCCGCTCCAGCTCCGCCAGGTCCACGGGCTTCGCCCCGCGCACGCCCTGGAGCGCCTGGAGGATGCGCGTCTGCTCCATCATCCTGCGCGCCAGCGTGGTGTTGAGCGGCGGGAAGCCCAGCCCCCGGTCCTTGAACACCTCCACCAGCGTCCCGCCCGCGCCGAACAACAGCACCGGGCCGAACTGCGGGTCCAGGCTGCTGCCCACGATGAGCTCGTAGCCGCCGAGCCGCACCATCGGCTGCACGGTGACGCCCGCGAACGCGTCTCCTTGTCCCAGCTCCACCAGTCGCTCCCGGATGCCCCTGAACGCCGCGCGCACGGCGTCCACGTCCCGCAGGTCCAGCCGCACGCCCCCGACGTCCGTCTTGTGCGTCACCGAGTAGGAGTGGAGCTTGAGCACCACGGGGAAGCCCAGGGACTGGGCCTCGGCCACCGCGCCGTCCTCGGTCGTGGCGAGCCGCGTCTCCACCGTGGGGATGCCGTAGGCGGCGAGCAACTGCTTGGACTCGTACTCCGTCAGCAGCGTTCGGCCCTGGGCTCGCGCGGCGTCCACGAGCCCACGGGCCACGTCGCGACGCCCGGCGGGCTCCTCGGTGAGCGTGGGCGTCTCGTACAGGCCCGAGAGGTTGTACGCGTAGCGCCACATGTAATTGAAGATGCGCGCGGCCGTGTCGGGATAGCCGAAGGTGGGGATGCCCGCGTCGTTGAGGATGCGCTCACCGGCGGCGACCTCGGAGCCTCCCATCCAGCTCGCCAACACGGGCTTGTGCCCGAGCTTCGCGTAGGGCTTGAGCCGGTCCGCCGTCTGTGTCGGCTCCGTCATGTCCTGCGGCGTGAGGATGACCAGCAGGCCGTCGCTGTTCGGGTCCTTGCCCGCCACCTCGAGCGCCCGCGCGTAACGCTCCGGGTCCGCGTCTCCCAGCACGTCCACGGGGTTGGCGTGGCTCCACTGGGGAGGAAGAAAGGTGTTCAGCGCGGCGAGCGTGTCGTCTCCGAGCACCGCCAGCTCGCCTCCGCCGGCCACGAGCGCATCGGTGGCGAGGACGCCGGGCCCTCCCGCGTTGGTGAGCACCGTGAGGCGGCGGCCCGAGGGCCTGGGCTGCCGGGCGAGCGTCTCCGCCATGTAGAAGAGGTCGGAGATGGACTCCACGCGCAGCACGCCGGAGCGGCGGAAGGCGGCGGTGAGCACCTCGTCGCTGCCCGTGAGCGTGCCGGTGTGGGACGCGGCGGCCTGCGCGGCCTGCGCCGTGCGTCCGGCCTTGATGACGATGATGGGCTTGGTGAGCGCGACCTCGCGCGCGGCGGAGAGGAAGGCTCGCGCGTCGCCGATGGACTCCATGTAGATGAGGATGGAGCGCGTCATCGGGTCATCGGCCAGGTAGTCGATGAGGTCGCCCCAGCCCACGTCCAGCATGGAGCCCACGGAGACGAAGGCGCTGAACCCCACCGACTCGCGCAGGCTCCAGTCGAGGATGGCCGTCAGCAGCGCGCCGCTCTGGCTGATGAAGGCCACGTTGCCCGGCCGGGCCATGGCGCCAGCGAAGGTGGCGTTGAAGCCCGTGGGGGGACGCATCACGCCCAGGCAGTTGGGGCCGATGATGCGGATGCCCGCGGCCCGGGCAATCTGGAGGACCTCCTGCTCCAGGGCCGCGCCCTCGGGCCCGGTCTCCCTGAAGCCCGCGGAGATGATGATGGCGCCCTGGACGCCCACCTCCGCGCATTCACGGATGACGTCGGGCACGGCGGCCGCGGGCGTGACGACGACGGCCAGGTCCACCGACTCCGGCAGCGCGCGCAGGGACGGCCAGGCGCGGATGCCCAGCACGTTGGGCCGCTTGGGGTTGATGGGATAGACGGTGCCGCCGAAGGGGTTGCTGATGAGGTTCCAGAGGACGGTGCGCCCCACGCTCCCCGGACGCTCGCTGGCCCCCACCACCGCGACGCTGCGCGGTTTGAAGAGGACATCCAGGGGCTGACGGGTGCGCTGCTGCTGGTGCAGCACGTCGTAGGAAGGGTCCGACTTACGGGAGCCAGGGGCGCGCGGGTCCATGGGGCCCGTGTCTCACGCGACGCGGGGCCCCACGCAAGGCTCTTGCGTCAAAAGCGTGTGGCACCCGTCATCCGTCTCGTCGAGAAGGGAGCCCCCTGTGAGCCTCAGTCGAGGCCACGCTTGCCGTCTGCCCAGTAGGCCTTCACCTTCTGCCCCGCGTGGGGCGCGCCACTGTCGCGCAGCGTGGAGCGCAGGGCCTGGATGGAGCGGGCGCGGCCGGTCAGGACGAGCTGAGCGCCAGGTCTGCGCTCCAGCGCCGCGCGCACCCGCGACGCCACCTCCGTCGCGTGCGCGTCCGCCGCCTGTCGCTCCACCACCGCGGCACCGGTGAGCCCCAGCTCCGTGAGCACGGACTCCGACTCGGTGCGCTCGGAGACCTCGAACACGTATTCGACGTCGGCCGTGCTCGCCCGCAGGTTGCGCAGCGTGTGCGCGACGGCGAAGGACGTCTCGTCGCCGAAGAGCACCACGGGGCCACGCAGGGACTTCAGGTCGATGGAGCCGCGTGGCCCGAAGAACTGGCACCGGTCCCCTGGCTTGATGGCGCGTCCCCACGCCGCGCCAGGGCCGTCGCCATGGAGATAGACGAGGAAGCGCGTCGCACCCAACGCCGCGTCCCAGCCCAGCGGGGTGTACGTCCGCATGCCCTCGCCCGGGAGATAGACCTGCACCTTGTCACCAGGGCTCCAGGCCACGTCCCGCAGGCCGTCCCCCACCCACTCCACCCAGCGGAAGTGCGGTGACACCTCGCGGACGCGCTCCACCGTCGCCTCCCGGAAGAACAACCGCCCCAACAATCCGCCGATGATTCCCTGTCCCGAAGCCATGACTCGCTCTCCACGCACAACGTCTTTCCAAGAGGCCATTGTCCCTCTCCGCGCCGCCTCGCGGATGAACAGAGATGACGCTCAGATGAAGAAGTGTGAAGCGTCGAAAGGACACGAGCCAGCAGAGGACGACCGAGAGTCCATCGAGGACGAGTGTGTACCCGGCCCAAGGCACCGCGAGAATCGACACGTGCCAGAAGCCACTGTCCATGCAGGGCCGGCCAGCATCCTCGGAGCAAGCCCGCCTTGACCCACAATACCCTGGCCTGATTGAAGGGACGTGACCATGCGACTCCGCGCCTGCGCCGCACTTCTGCTCTTTCTCTCAGCCTGCGCGACATCGGCGCCGAGTCAGAAAGCCCCAGCGGCCCGCTCTCCGAGGGAGCCAACCTCCAAAGAGCCGCGACGTTGCCGTGGGCAGATGGAGGACGATGCGTCGTGAGGGAGGCATCCAACGAATGGGGCGTGCTTGTGGAGCGGTGCTTTCACGCGCTCGACCATGATCGGATCGAATTTCGCGATATCACAGGAAGATGCAGCGTCGCCTCCACGGGGGCCGCTGCCATTGGATTGGGCATCTGAACATCGCAGGACATCCCGTGGGTCCGCGCGAGCCGAGACACAAACGGAGCTCCTCAAAAACTCCTCCGCACAACGAACGCCCAAACCCGGGCCATCCGAACAAGACGTATTCCCTCCGGTGCCGACAGGCTTCCACCCAACCAATATCCCGGCATGGATGTATTGGTGTACGGGTGCTCTGGGAGATCAAGACACACCGATTCGACACCTACTCTGACTTCATCCGCAGGCGCGAAATCGAGAGGGAGCTGGAGCAGATCTACAGGGAGCGAGCCGCTGCGGTAGACTGTGGATATGACTTCGTCATCGGGGTGAGTACCCAAGCGCACGCAGACGCGCTGATCGAAGCGGACTTCTCGCTGAATGTCGTCGTCACGGGGTGCAACCGATGAACCGGCGCAAAGCCCTCACCCTCGTCGCCTACGCGCCTCCGCTCACAGGCAAGGACGGCCGCGCACTCGCCGTCGTCCAGGCGATGGAGAAGGCGCTCCCCGGCCTGCGCCTGGAGTGGGAGATAGGTCAAGGAGAGCACCCCGTCGCACTGCAGCAGCGAGATGCCTGGCTCGTGGACAGGACACGGGACGGGAAGTTTCCCATCCTGTGCAACGGGGATTCGAGTTACCCCGTGACGGTCAACGCCAGAGGAAGACCTGGCCTCCTTGGTCCAGGCGGCCAGCCCCTTTCAGAAGTCCATGCAGAGGTGCCACTGGATGGCCACGTGCTGACGGTCGCCTCCGCTTTGCTCGAGGGACTGGCGGAAGAGGCGCGCTCGTTCTGGGGGCATGCGTCGCCGTACGGCTACGGCTCGGAAGTCACGCGGCAGTTCCGCCGCGCACCTCAAGGACCAGCGCATTCCCCCCGTGGGCTTCCCATGCTCAACCTCCCAGAGAAACTCCCCGCGCCCGAGAGTCCCTGGTTCCTCGGGTGGCTGAACCATTGGTCCGCGGCAGCCGCACAAGCCATCGGCTTTCCCGACCCGGCCCGCGACTCCGAGCTGCTATCGCGGGCGCGGCGCACGACATCGGGGGGCTGGGTCGTTCAGCTCACCGAGGAACCGCTCGATCTGGACAACCCCACCCACGTGGAAGCACTCCTGCGAGCCTATGAGCGCTTCCCGGTGATTGGCGGACGTTCGGCGCCTTGACCGTCCGCGTCGTCCGACAGGCGAACTACGGACTCGCCAGGGCGCCCAGATCCGAAGACACGACGGGGCCGGACGTCATGCCACCGCAGCGGGATGCGCCATCCCCGGTCGTGGGGTTGAACTCGTTCAAGAAGACGACCCGCAGTGAGTAGCCCGGGGCCGCGCCGAAGACACCGCGAAGCCGCTGCGCATCCGTCACCGTGTCATTCACCCCGAAGCGCACCGCCGCGTTGCCGAACGTGTTGTGCGCCTTGAACGTGCAGCCCGGCGAGTACTGGTACGTCGACGTGGAGAGCACCGTCGGCCACGTGCGCGCCAGCAAGCGGGCGATGGGCTGGCCATACCAGACAGGGTTGGACGCACGGCTCAACGTCTGCGGGTTCGGCCACGTGGTGGAGCCGTAGCGCGGAACACCGCTCGGGCCCGAGTAGAGCGTCGTCTGGGGCGTCACTCCGGCGACGTAATCATTCACACCCAGGCCACTCGCGAGCAGCGTCAGGTTCTCCCCCGAGGGGAAGAGCGTCGCGCTCCGGGTCATGTCGAACGCGTCATACGGGACGTTGATCTTGATGGAGGGCGCCGGGAGCCTGAGGTTGACGAGCAGTTCGTTGGTGCGCGTCGTCGAGCCAGCGAGGAACAGCCTCACGGAGCCCGTCTCCGGCAGCGACTCGATGATGGAGTTCTCGATGGTGGAAGACATGCTGCCCGCCGCCTCACTCTCGATGATGTCGTAGATGAGGTTGGGGATGAGGCCGAGGATGGGAACGACCTGCACCGCGCTGCAGAGGGCCGGCCAATCGAGGCTCGCCTGGGGCGCCGTCACCCAATCCACCGAGATGCCCGTGAAGTCCGCCTTCAGCTTGAACGTGCCGTAGGCGCGAATCGTCGGGTCGCACCAGTTGTTGATGTCCGTCTTGAACTTGAACGAGAAGCCCACGCCGTTCGAGGTGACGGAGAGCTGGAGGCTGCTCGGGTCGTAGTCGTAGATGCGGCGCATGGAGCCGTCCGTCGACGTGATGACGGTCGAGTTCGTCTCGCGATTGAACTTCTCATAGAGCGCCTTGCCGAACATGTTCCACAGCTCGGTCCGAGAGAACCCCATGGGCGCGGACGCGTAGCTCGCCTCGACGGTATCCACCTGCACCATCGGAAAGCTGTACGTGGCGACGCCGCTGCCGAAGGTGCGCCCCACGGTGATGGTCACCTGGTTCGTGGAGCCATCTCCCAGATAGGGGAAGAAGATCCACAGGTTGTAGCCATAACGACTGGGGTCCGCGGGCTGGTACGAGGCATCCGTGGCGGAATACCAATAGCCATCCGTATAGTCCGGCGTCACGACACGCGTGCCGACCTTGACCTCCTTGATGTACGTGCACCTGTCGGTGATGAGTTCGAAGCGCAGGCCATTGGCGGAGACGTATTCGATGCCGCCTCGGCGGATGCGGCCACTCTCCGGATTCCAGTTCGCGGGGGCACTGCCGCCCATGTTGAGGGCCGGGGGACTCATCAGCGTGTTGCTGAAGATTTGAGGCGGAGTGCCCGCGTTGCCGCACGCATTCTGGATCGTCCACCCGCCGCGGGTGGCCGCGTCCGTTCGCGCGGAGAGCGTCTCGGCTTCGGGCTCGGGGAGTCCCTCCTGACCACAACCCAAGACGAGCGACAGGAGTAGCAAAGCAGGGAGACAGCGCAACGAACGCATGGAGAGCCTCGAGTGGAGTGGATGATCCCTGGCGCCGAGCGCGGACACGGGCCAACGGTCAAAGACGGTCGCAGCGTATCTACACTTCCGCCCGCAGCGAGGCTTCCGCACGGGCGCCAGATGCTTCCGCGGCCACGCCAACCAACTCATCCCCACATGCGGGCCCACACGCTCCCCGCAGCAATCCAAGACCCGCCCCGTGAATTCAACAAACCTTCCACGCGAGGCCCGCAATCACAACCAGACACCCCGCGACAAAGACAGTCCAAAACTCCAAGACAACCAACTGGCCGCGCCGGAGCCCCCTGATTACCATCGAGAAGTCACACCCCACCCACAGGAGTGTCTCTCATGTCTCTGGCTTCCCCCAGCGCGACACCCCAGTTGCGTCGTTACATCGCCGCGTTCAAGGAGCGCGGCAATCACATCAAGTCCAGCAAGTACCTCAACGCGCTGACCTCGGGCGACTTCTCGCGCGAGGACTTCGTGGAGGCGCAGGTCCACATGCGCACCGCCGTCGCGAACTTCTCGCGCCCCATGGCCCTGCTCCTGAGCCGGCTGCCGAACGTCTCCGACAGGCTCCCCCTCCTCGAGAACGTGATCGACGAGCACGGCAACGGAAAGCCCGGCGAGGCCCACGACAGCGCCTTCTGCCTGCTCCTGGAGCGCCTCGGCGCGCCGCGCGGTCGGGTGGAGAAGTGTCGCCCCTGGCCAGAGATCCTCGCGTTCAACACGTCCCTGGCGGGCACGGCCTGCTTCGAGTCCGTCCACTTCGCCATGGCGGTCTTCGGGATGATTGAAGACCTGTTCGGCACCGTCGCCCTCATCACGGGCGAGAGCATCGTCAAGCATGGCTGGCTCGCGCGGGACCAGATGGTCCACTACCCGCTCCACGCCACGCTCGACAACAAGCACGCCGATGACTTCTACCGCTTCCTCGACGACGCCTATGAGGCGGACCCGAAGCTGGCGAGGGACATCGAGCAAGGATTGGCGCTGGGCGCCCACCTCATCATGAACCTCTTCGACGACCTCTACCGCGCAAGACACCGTCGCTCGAACTGACGTGGGCGCACCCCACGGGCGAGAGGAGCACCCCGGCGGTGCTCCTCCTTCGCACGCTCCAGCACTACGCCGCCGCGCGCGCCTTCTCCACCGCCGGCACGAGCACCGTCTTCGCCCACTGCGCCAACGTCGTGGCCGTGGTGGTCTCCGCGCTGCGGGGCTCGGCGGGGTCCATGCGCCCCTCACCCACCGCCTGGTACATCTCCGCCAGCAGCCCCACCAGGAAGTCGGGCAGGCCGTACCCCGCCATCGCCTTGCGGAAGTCGTCGATGGAGATCTGCACGGCGCTCACCGGCTTGCCGGACACCTCCGTGAGGATGCGCGCCACGTCCGCGTACGTCAGGTGCGCGGGGCCATGCACACCGATGATGCGCGAGCCCTTCCAGCCCGCGTCCAGCAGCACGTCCGCCGCCTTGCGCGCGATGTCCGCCACCGCCACCATGGGCAGCGCGCGCGTCAGGGAGATGGGAACGAACAACGAGCCCGCGCTCGCCAGCGTCTGCACCGACTGCAGCAGGTTCTCCATGAAGTAGCCCGGGCGCAGGATGGTGACGTCCGCGACGGCCGCCTTGAACGCCTCCTCCACCGCCAGGAGCGCGCCCACCGGACCCGTGCCCCGGCCCGTCTGCGCGCCGATGCTCGACAGCACCACCACCCGCTTCACGCCGTGCTGCTTCGCCTTGCCCGCCGCCACCCGCGCCGTCGCCTCCGCCCACTCGATGAAGTCCGGCCGCGTCGCCGGGGGCGTCAGCCAGAAGACGGCGCTCGCGCCCGCGAAGGCCTTGTCCAGCACCGCCGCGTCATCCGTGGAGCCCTCCACCACCTTCGCGCCGCGCTTCACCAGGTCCTCCACCTTGCGCGCGTCCCGGCTGATGAGCGTGAGCTGCTCTCCCGCGTCGAGCAGCGCGTGCGCGAGGGGACGGCCAATGTTTCCGTTCGGGGTGTTGATGACGATGCTCATGGGCGGCTCCAGTGACTTCGAGATGGGCCAAGGATGCGCCCGGCCACACCATGAGGTGACCGCATGTTACTCATGTGCCCATGAGCGCCATGCATACCGCCCGCCGCAAGGCCCGCGCCCCCAGACGGCCCCGTGC
>NZ_SRLW01000719.1:0-445 GCF_006518215.1 Myxococcus sp. AB025B | reverse complement strand
TCAAGGAGGTGTTCAAGCTCGCGGCCGACCGCGTGCGTGCACAGGGTCCCGAGTTTGGCGCGCAGGCTGACGTGCTCGCCAGCGCATCGTCCCACTGGCTGCGCCACACGGCCGGCTCGCACATGTCCGACCAACAGGTGGACCTGCGCTTCGTGCGTGACAACTTCGGCCATGCGTCGCTCGCCACGACGAGTGTCTACCTCCACGCGGAAGATGACGCACGCCACCAGGCAACGCAAGCCAGCCACCGGCTTGGCTGGAACTGAGCGTACCCAATTCTCGATGGCATGCTCCACGCGCGGCGGCTGCCGGCATCACCCACGAAAACGGGCAAATCGCCATGGCAGCCAGCGCATCGAAGGCGCCACCATGAGCTGGCCAACGAAGCGTGGCGACGCCTTCTACGTTGGCTTTCGGGCCGAATGGCTCGGCTAGTCGGCTGGGC
>NZ_SRLW01000718.1:0-450 GCF_006518215.1 Myxococcus sp. AB025B | reverse complement strand
CACCCTGGACAGTCGATTCGGGTGGACTGCCATTCTTCTTGGTAGTCGTCCGGTGCAGTATCCGTCCACATGGCGGCGGAAGAAATTGCCCTTGTGGTGCCTGACCGGCACCGGATCAACTCGCTCCTCCGGCCCTTACTTTGCGGGCACAGCCACTGCGTTTCGGTGCAGGGTCCAATTGAATCGATTGGCCTTTGCGCTCCGGGCCCGGGCGGGCAACAGCAACCAGAAAGGCCGCGTGCGTCGCGGCGGGACGACAAACCTCAAGCGTGACGGCAATTCGCCGCGCGCGAGCAATGACGAGCCGCTCAACCCGATGAATACCCAAGAGGCGAAGATCGTCCTCGAAACCGCGCTGATCTGCGCGCAGGACCCGTTGCGAGTCAATGACTTGCGCAAGCTATTCGACGAAGATGTTTCCGCAGACACCATCCGTGTGCTGCTCGAGGA
>NZ_SRLW01000717.1:0-451 GCF_006518215.1 Myxococcus sp. AB025B | reverse complement strand
GTCCGGACGCGGTCTGCTCACCCGGGTGCGCGGGGGAGCGAGCGTCGACCCGGACACCACGCCCGAGTCGGCGCGGACGCGACGGGCCGGTGACCACGCCGCGAGCAAGCGGCGGATCGGGGCCGCGGCGGCCGCGATGGTCGAGTCGGGCAGCACCGTGCTGCTCAGCGGCGGGACCACGACCGAGGCCATGCTGCCGTTCCTCGCCGACCTCGAGCGCGTCACCGTCCTCACCAACAACCTCACCGTCGCGTTCGGGCTGGCCCACCTCCCGGGTGTCGACACCGTCGTGCTCGGCGGCGTGGTGCGGGCCGAGGAGATGTCGCTGCTGGGCCCGATCGTGGAGACCACGCTCGCCGGGTTCAACGTCGACGTCGCGTTCTGCGGCGCCTTCGGCATCGACGCCGACGCCGGGGTGTCCGGGGCGCACGCCCTCGAGGCCTCGACCGAC
>NZ_SRLW01000716.1:0-451 GCF_006518215.1 Myxococcus sp. AB025B | reverse complement strand
GGCGATCAGCCCGCCGCCAATGCCGAGCAAACCGCCTGCAACGCCAAGGCCCATGCCGAGCAGCACATTGACCAGAGCCGTGAGAACCGCGTGAGACGCCATGCCGACAAGAAAGGGGGGACGAGAAACAAACGCGGCGGCGCGCTGTATCCGCTACAGCGCGCCGCCGGAAGTGAAGCTCGAATTGTAGCGCCCGTCGTCACGCAGGGGTCTACGCAAGATGCGTAGCGAAGCCTGATTTCCCGGGTGCGATTCCATCCCGCAACGTGAGCGCCGGAATGTCGCAATCACCCGCATTCTGCCGGCGGAAGGGGATCGGCGCAGTGGTGAACAAGGTGTCCAGTCGCTCGGCCAGCGCCTGCGTGATCCGCGCAAAGCGTGCCTCGTCCATGCGCCCGGTGCGGTAGCTCACGAACGGCGGCACCACATCGAAAGCGGGGTAATACAGGAA
>NZ_SRLW01000715.1:0-452 GCF_006518215.1 Myxococcus sp. AB025B | reverse complement strand
AGCGAGCACCCAGGCGGCCGGACAGCCGTGAGCTGAGTACCCCACGCGCCAGCTCCCGCACCACCGGCTCGGCGTCAGGCGTGCGCGTCACGGGTCCCACCACAATCACCCACCCCTGCCCCGTGTCCACTGGTCGCACGCTTCCCTCGGCCTCGAGCAGATTAACCACCACCCGAGGTGCGGGCCCGCCTTCCGGCAGGCCCAGAAGTCGCGTGGCCTGTTGGACGGGGGCATCCAGCAGCGGAAGCCAGGCGCGCTGCTCGAGGCGGAAGTCCGGCAGCGTCTCCGCGCGCAGCGCCGTCACCGGCCACTCCTGCTCGGCGCGGGTCAGCAGCGCCTCCAGCCCGACGAGGCTCGCGGCGCGGCCAGGCGCCTTCGGTCCTCCCAGGACGCGGGCCAGGTAGACCTCCACCGGCTCCGGGTGCGCGGCGAAGTACGCGCGGGCCTCGGTG
>NZ_SRLW01000714.1:0-453 GCF_006518215.1 Myxococcus sp. AB025B | reverse complement strand
TAATAAAAGTGTTTATTTAGGTATATATAACACTGAATTAGAAGCCTTCAAAGCTTACAAAGAAGCTAAAGAAAACTACCTTAAAGAGTTAGCTAATAAGTGGAAAGATAAGATTGACCCTAGAGCTTATGAAGCTTTAATGAATTATGAAGTAGAAATTACTGATTGATAAATATAGCTACCTTATCTATTACGATAGGTAGCTTTTATTTTACCTACTAATAACTTCTCAATGCTTTCTCAAAAACTACAGCATAATTAGCAATTAATTGCGCTTTATCTGTACCATTAATCACTCTACGAGCGTTGATGTAATCTTTCTTTTTATCATTGATGTAATCACTTAACTTCTTAGAAGTAAACCACCCATTAATAGAACCCTTAACTAATATCTCTGATGCATATTTAGGTTGTAATGCTAAATCGGGATTGTTAATTAGGTCAATTCCTAGT
>NZ_SRLW01000713.1:0-456 GCF_006518215.1 Myxococcus sp. AB025B | reverse complement strand
GATCAGATTCAACATTATTCTGAATAATACCTTCTTCTAAATCCGCTAGCTCATCCTCTAACTCATCAAGCACCGACGCCATCCGACTGGTTAACATGTCTGTTAACGTAACCAATAAATCAGCAGTATTAATTGGCCCTTCATTATTTTCCAGATTTGTCACAATATCCTGGATCGACAATAAGCGACGCCGACGACTTGAGATAATAAAGTGCGGTGTTATCCATAATCGAATAGACACCATATCTGAAGGATTAGAACCTGGATTTAAATTCACACCACGCAAAGTAACTAATACACCTTGGCCAATTTTAACCGCCCTTGGTCGCGTCTCATCGGCACATAAAGCATCAATCACGGCATCTGGCATGTCTTCCACAGAAGACAACCAATCCCTTGCATCTGGGTGACTAAAATCGATATGAATCCAACGACTCCCCTCAGTAGGCAAATGAG
>NZ_SRLW01000712.1:0-457 GCF_006518215.1 Myxococcus sp. AB025B | reverse complement strand
CCCCGGGCCTCCCCACCTCCGGCGCGGACACGGACGTTCCCGTCGCCAGGCCGCTGCCCCCCGTGGCCGTCGGCTGCGGCAGGATGGGCGGCAGGCCAGGCGCGACGTTCGCCGGCACGGGCGTCAGCCGCGTCGGGTCCACCGTCAGGTTTCCCGTGTTCTCCACCACCGCCACCGAGCGCACCGGAACCCCGGCCACCTCGATGGCCACGTCCTCGAACACGAACTGCACGAAGCCCCGACGCTCGACGTCCGTCGGCAGGTTGTACGCGAGCACCACCAGCTCCGTGTCCCCCGCCCGCGCCTGACGCAGCATCCGGTGCGTCGAGTCATCCGCGAACGCCCCCGCGTCCAACGCCGCCACGTGGATGAGCGCCGTGTCCGTCAGCAACCGGCCGTCACGCCACACGCTCCCCACCCCCCACACCGCCACCGCCGCATGGGAGCGGGTCATGAC
>NZ_SRLW01000711.1:0-460 GCF_006518215.1 Myxococcus sp. AB025B | reverse complement strand
GAAGATCCAGGGCGTAACCGCTGTGGCCGAGGTAGTGGAAACCAGCGCAGCACTGATGCGCGACTTCATCAAGCTTGGCACCGACGAAGCCCGTCGGCAACAACGCCAGCGAGAAGGGGCCGACCTGTCCATGCTCAGTAACGCAATGGTCGGGGTTCTCAGCGGCCGATTCGATCCGCGCGACGTCGAGCGCGCCGTAGACATCATCACCACGAAAGGAGCACAAGATTGAAATTCTTTAAGCCCGGGCTGTCTTGGTCGACGCGCAAGATGCTATATCAGCAGTTGGCGTCGCAGCTCGACAACGGCCGTCCGCTCGTCGAGGCAATGGAGGACTTCCGCGATCGATTGGCGAGACGCGGGCGTAAAGGGCTGGCACAGGCGATGCGTGAAGCCACCAGTTGCCTGAAAGACGGAAAGACCTTTGTGCAGTCGATGGGGCCAACGCTCTCGCCAATGG
>NZ_SRLW01000710.1:0-461 GCF_006518215.1 Myxococcus sp. AB025B | reverse complement strand
GTATGGACTGGCCGGTTCAGGTTGCAGTAGGCGGTGCCGCCGGACCCGTACAGGTAGGGGCCGACCACGTACATGCCGATCACGTTGTTGTTGAAGGTACAGGTGCTGGTGTTGATGTATTGCGGCGGGGTCTGGGCCTGGGCGGCCAGTGGCGAGGACAGCAGGCCGATCCAGAACAGCGGGCGCAGCAGGTTTTTGCGGAACATGATGGGCTCCTTGTAGACAGTGCTTGGAAACCGGCGGCTGGGGCTTCGGTCAAACAGGGGCGCGTTTCGTGTTATTGTCGCTTGCTGGTCGGTTAGACCGGGCTGGCTTCGATGAAGTTCTCGGCAAGTCGGCTTCAGTACCTTCCATCGGTTTCCAGTTTAGTCCCGTCTGGAGTATGCCTACTTGCGTTGACCGCCTGGACCGCGTGGACGGCATGGCCGTCCACCCTACCGGTAACGCAGGCGTAATTGGCC
>NZ_SRLW01000070.1:0-37154 GCF_006518215.1 Myxococcus sp. AB025B | reverse complement strand
GGTGGGGCAGGGCGGCGCGCGGCTGGGGCAGGTGGAGGTGGGCGAGGGCCCCACGGGCATCGTCCTCGACGCGGGGCGCGAGCGGCTCTACGTGCTCAACCACTTCGGCGGGAGCATCTCCGTGCTCAACGCGGACCGGCTCGAGGAGCTGTCGCGCGTGGCCTTCTTCGACCCGTCGCCGAAGGCCATCAAGGTGGGCCGCAAGCACCTCTACGACACGCACAAGACGTCGGGCCTGGGGCACGTGTCCTGCGCGTCGTGCCACGTGGACGGGCGCATGGACCGGCTCGCCTGGGATTTGGGCGACCCGAGCGGGACGGTGAAGGCGCTGGACGGCCAGAACCTGGGCATGGGCCTGCCGCTGCCGCCCTTCGAGGCGTGGCACCCGATGAAGGGCCCCATGACGACGCAGACGCTCCAGGACATCATCGGCAAGGAGCCGCTGCACTGGCGCGGAGACCGCGCGAGCCTGGAGGAGTTCAACCCCGCCTTCGAGGGCCTGCAGGGCGACGACACCCAGCTCACCCCGCGCGAGATGAGCGAGCTGCGCTCCTTCCTCGCCACGCTCACCTTCCCGCCCAACCCGTTCCGCGACCTGGACAACTCGCTGCCGCGTGACTTGCCGCTGCCGGGCCACTACACGACGGGCCGCTTCGCGCCCGTGGGCAAGCCGCTGCCCAACGGAGACGCGACGCGGGGGCTGGCGCTGTTCCGTCCGCCGCGTCTCCTGGCCCAGGGGCTCTTCGCGTGCAACACCTGCCACACCTTCCCGTCCGGGCTCGCGGTGAGCGCGCAGTGGAACGGCGCCATGTGGATGCCGCTGCCGAAGGGGGCGATGGGCGAGTCCCACCACGCGCTCGTGTCCACCGACGGCAGCACCAACGTCACGCTCAAGGTGCCGCAGCTGCGCAACCTCTATGAGAAGGTCGGCATGGAGCTGACGCAGAAGGAGAGCCTGGCCGGCTTCGCCTTCATCCACGACGGCAGCGTGGACTCGCTGTCGCGCTTCATCACCGAGCCGACCTTCCACCCGGAGAGCGACCAGGAGGTGGCGGACCTCACCGCGCTCCTGCTGTCCTTCGCGGGCTCGGAGCTGCCGCGCGGCTCGGCCACGGACATGTTCCTGCCGCCGGGGCCCGACTCCAAGGACTCCCACGCGGCGGTGGGGCAGCAGGTGACGCTGTCCTCCGCGACGCCCGCCCAGTTCGTGCGCGTGCTCCAGTTCATGTCCCTGGCCGAGCAGGGCAAGGTGGGACTGGTGGCCAAGGGCGTGCGCCAGGGTGAGCCGCGCGGCTTCACCTACGTGGGCAACGGCGTCTTCCAGTCGGACCGCGCCTCCGAGAAGGTGGGCGCGTATCTGCTGCTGGCGGGAATCCGCCCCGGCGCGGAGCTGACCTACACCGTGGTGCCCGCGGGCTCCGAGCGGCGCATCGGCGTGGACCAGGACGAGGACGGGATGCTCGACCGGGACGAGCTGGACCGGGGGCGCAGGCCGGACCGGCCGTACGACGGCCGGCACCTCGTGGAGGTCGAGGGGGCGGGTCAGGTTGGCCCGGTTGCGACCTCGGATTTGTAGCCCGTATCGTCGCGCGCGGGGGGCTGCGAGTCAGCCCATGTGCTCCTTGGAGGCGTGTGCATGAAGCTGAAAGTCGCGTACTGGGTCGTCACCGCGCTGGTCTCGCTGTCCGCCGCAGGCTCCGCCTTCATGTACCTCACCGACGCGCCGCCGATGGTGGCCGCCTTCGAGCACCTGGGCTACCCGGCCTACTTCCGGACCATGCTCGGCATCGCCAAGGTGCTGGGCGTGCTGGCGCTGTGGGCTCCGCTGCCGCGCACGCTGCGGGAGTGGGCCTACGCCGGCTTCGCCATCGACTTCGTGGCGGCGGCGGTGTCTCACACGGCCATGGGGGACCCGGCGGGCAAGTCCGCCGTTCCCGTCGCCATGTTCGTGCTGCTCATCACCTCGCACCAGCTCTGGCACCGCGTGTCGTCGGGTGCCGGCGTGGAGTCGGTGCCGCAGGTGCGGGCTGCCGGAGCCTGACGTCGCTCAGGGCGTCTGGGGCCAGGCGACGCGGGGCTCCTCGTCGCCCCTGGCCACCAGCACGCTGACGTCGTCCGCGAGGTCCTCCGAGTCGAGGGCCTCCAGCACGGTGTACACGCCGGCCTTCTCGTCCATCACCAGGCAGTACACGCGCAGGTGGCCTTCGCGCAGCTCGCCGCCCTCCACCTCGCCGTTGCCCGTCCAGCCGAGCGCATCGGTGAGCAGCTCCTCCACCGCGACGCGCTTCTCCACGTCGTGGCCGGTGCCCTTGCCCTCGATGGGGTACTGGACGATGAGCGTGGACAGGCTGTCCGGCTCCACCTCGTCGTAGCCCTCCTCGATGAGCGGGCCGGCCACGTCGGCGATGGCGAAGTCGGGGTCCTCTTCCGGAGGCAGCGGCACGTCCTTCTGCTCGCCCACCTCGCCGACGAAGCCCCAGTGCGTGGTGAGCACGCCCTCATGGACCCACGCCTCCCAGTAACGGAGGCGGTCGCCTTCCTTCTTGTAAAGCTTCAGCAATGTAAGACCCCAGGGGAGGGCCCTGCATAGCATGACGCTGGGGGTCCGCCGCGTTCAGAAGGCGCGGCCCTGTCCACCGTCCACCGGGAGCGTGGCGCCCGTCACCCAGCGGGCGCGCTCCGAGCACAGGAAGACGACCACGTCCGCCACCTCCTCGGGGGTGCCGAAGCGGCCCCAGGGCAGCTCGTTGCGCACCATGCGTGCGACCTTCTCCGGGTCCGCCTTCTGGCGTTTGTCCCAGCTTCCGCCCGGGAAGAGGATGGAGCCGGGGGCCACGCCGTTGACGCGGATGTGGTGGCGCGCCAGGTCCACGGCCATCTCCTTGGTCAGCGCCGTCAGGCCCGCCTTGGCCGTGGTGTAGGGGGCGCTGGTGGCGTACTCGCGGCCGTAGATGGAGTTGATGTGGATGATGCATCCGCCGCTGTTGGCGCGCATGACCTCCACGGCGGCCTGGCTGCACCACACCGCGGACAGGAGGTTGCCGTGGAGCACGGTGGACCACTGCTCGGCGGTGGCCATGTCGAACGCGCCCGCGCCGCCGCTGCCGCCCACGTTGTTGACCAGGATGTCCAGCGAGCCGAACGCCTCCACCGCCGCGTCCACCGCCGCCTTCGCGCCCTCCTTCGTGGACACGTCCGCGACGACGGTGGCGATGCTCGCGCCCGAGGAGCGCAGCTCCTTCGCGGTGGCCTCCAGGGCGTCCGCGCCGCGAGCGCTCAGGCACACCCGAGCGCCCTCCTTGGCGAGCGTCGCCGCGATGGCTCGACCGATTCCCCGGCTGCTCCCCGTCACGAGGGCCGCCTTGCCTTTGAGCTCCAGGTTCATGGGCCCGCGTTCTACTTCAGGGCACATGGGGTGGATGGGACGGAGTGTGGGGGTTGCACGACATTCGACGGCCGGGTCCGGTTACCGGGGGTTCACCGGCCGGGGCGTGAGGGCCTGGATGGCGAGCCACTCCACGGCCTCCTCCCACAGGGAGGCGCGGGAGCCCTCGCGGAAGAAGCCGAAGTGGCCGATGGGGTGGCCCGCCTGCTTGGGCGTCACCCGGCGGTGGTCGACGAGTGCGTCCGCGTAGAAGCCCAGCAGGTGCTCCACGGCGGCCTTCGAGGCGATGGGGTCGTCGGAGAAGCTGTAGGCCCGCACGGGCAGGTAGAGCGACGCGTAGGACTCGCGGCGGGGCTCGCCGCCCTCGCTCAGGAGGTAGTTGGGGTCCAGGCACCAGCGGGCCCACTGGCGGGCGACGCCCGCGGGCAGGTCTTCCACGGTGCCGGCCCAGCCGGGCAGCTTGCCGAAGGCGCGGGTGAGGGCGGGCGTCAGCACGCGCCAGTTGAGGGCCATGCGCAGCCGCTGGGGGAAGAGCTTGTAGTAGCCGGAGCCGGCGGCGACCGTGAGCAGCGCGGAGACCTCGCTTGCGTTCTCGGCGAGGCCGAGCAGCTGGCCTCCCACGCTGTGGCCCACGAGCAGGAGCCTGCGGCCGGGGAAGCGCTCGCGCACGGCGGCGATGGCGCCCGCGAGGTCCTGGCGTCCCCAGTCCTCCATGTTCGCCTCGAAGCCCTCGAGCTTCTCGGGGCGGGAGCCGCCGATGCCGCGGTAGTCGAAGGTGATGGTGGGGAAGCCGCGCCGGGCGAGGAAGGCGGCGAAGCGCGCGTAGTAGCGCTGGCGGGCGCCGGTCGCGCTGCTGATGAGCACCACCGCGCCCACCTCCGCGCCCTCGTGGGGGAAGAGGGTGGCGGAGAGCGGGTAGCCGTCCAGGGCCTGGAGGCGGAAGGGGACGCCGGTGCTCGGGCTGGCATCCGCCACCGTCAGTCGCTCCTCCTGGGGGAGGTCGCGCACCGTGGGGCCCGCGTCCTGTTCCAGCACCGGCGCATGAGCCATGGACATGATGTTCTCCTGTGTTTCATGCGGCGCCTGCCTGGGCGTCCGCTGATTCGTCCTGTCCGAGATAGCGCTGGAAATGCTGCGGGAATGCAGGGCTTTGCTGCACCATTGCAGGCATGGATATGCGATGGGACGACCTGCGCTACCTGCTCTCCGTGGCGCGCCAGGGCTCGCTCGCCGGGGCGGCGCGGGAGCTGCGCGTCGATGCGACCACGGTGGGGCGCAGGTTGACGGCGCTGGAGAAGGCGCTCGGGACGCGGCTGGTGCTGCGGGGCTCGCGCACGCTGGGGCTCACCGAGGACGCCGAGGCGGTGGTGGCGCGTGCGAGGGAGATGGAGGACTCGCTGCGCTCGCTGCATGACGCCGTGTCGGCGGAGGCGAGGGTGGAGGGGTCGGTGCGCATCGCGGCGACGGAGCACCTGGCGCAGGCGTTGTTCGCCGCCCACCTGGGCGTGCTGCATGCGCGTCATCCGGGGTTGAACGTGGAGCTGTTGGTGGGGACGGAGCTGGTGGACCTCCAGCGAGGGGACGCGGACATGGCGCTGCGGCTGGTGCCGCCGCGAGGGGACGCGCTGGTGGTGCGCAAGGTGGGCGAGATGGCGTTCGCGATGTACGCGTCGCGAGGCTACCTGCGGCGACACGGCGCGCCCCGGCCCGGGGACTTCAAGGGACACACGGTGCTCGTGTACCGGACGGGGCTGACCTCGGGCGAGGAGTCCGAGGAGCTCAAGCGGGTGACGGCGGGAGGGCGTCGGTTGCTGCAGAGCAACAGCACGTCGGCGCTGCGCGAGGCCGCGGCGGCGGGGCTGGGCGTGGCGTTGCTGCCGTGCCTCACGGGCGGGCGCGATGTGCGGCTGACGCGCGTGGGCGCGGAGGTGCTGGCCAAGCGGCCGTTGTGGCTGACGTTCCACAAGGATTTGCAGCGGAGCCTGCGCGTGCGGGCCACGGCGGACTGGGTGGCGGAGGTGTGCCGGCGCGAGAAGGCGGGCCTGTCCGGCACGGAGTCGCGCGGGCGCTGAGCGACGAGGTCAGGAGCGTGGCTTGTTCGGAGCATCATCGTGCGGACGCGCCGAGTCATGAGACGCGGAGCGCACGCTGCCAGGGCATGTAGCGGAGCTCCACTCGCGAGGGACAGTGATGCGCGGAGGCTCAGTGCGCGAGCGAGCGGCCCCGTCCCGAGGGCGCGGTATCGAGTCCTCGTTCGCGCCACTTGTGGGCACGGCGAATGGCAGGGTGCCCCCATGCATCCGCTGGGAGCAGGTGACACCCTCTGCTCGCGGTCGAGCGCTGACTCACCGGACCTCTTCGTCGAGGAGGCTCGACGACTGTGGGGGGCGGCTGACGAGCCTGCCTAGACCGCGAGGAGCCGTGAGACCTTCAGCAGCATGGCGGGGATGAGGTCAGTCCACATGCATGCCGCGAGATAGCTCCCCGCGGCGCCCAGGTAGCAGAGGCTCTGCGAGGTCGCGTTGTCCTTGTCGCGCTGAACGGCGCTGAGCCCGGCCGGGAGCGCTGCGCCGAAGCCGACGACGTACCACAACAGCCACCACGCCTCGGGGCGAGTCTCCAGCGATGCCTTGACGGCTCCCGCGAGAATCAACCCTTGGACCGAGCAGAGGATGAACAACACGCTGGTGATGACGACATTCTCCGTCCGCCTCGCGGCCTCGGAGGTGGCGGCGTCACCGTCATGCCCGCGCGCGGCCTTCCGCGAACGAGCCGAGGCCGCCAGCGCGAAGGCGACGAAGCACAGCCCCACCGCATAGGAGTAGAGGACGTCGAACAGGTACGCCTTGAGGGTGAACCAGAGAAACGACATGGGTCTCCGCCAAGGGTTTCGTGAGGAGACGTCGGAGTCTCTGGGAGCATCCATCGAGGAACACCGCACCGTGGGAGGGCCCGGTGCTCGAGGGCACCGGGCCTGCTCCACCCCAGGGCTCACTTCACGTGGAAGCGGGCCTCCGAGGGGCGCGCGCCGCCCGAGCGCTGCACGCCGCGCCCGGGGTTCGCGGCCAGGTGCTGAAGCACCTTGAACACCGTCTCCACCTCGTCCGGCTGGCCGATGTCCGCCGCGAGCTGCTCCGCCGAGCGCGCCTCCGCCTTGGCCTCCTTCAGCCGCGCCGTGAGCTTCTTCTGGATGTCCAGCACGCTGGTCGCGGCCTTCTTGCCCGCCTCGACGCCCGGCTGGTGGTACGCGTTGATGTGCACCAGGCTCGCGTACAGGCCCACCGCGCGCTCGTAGAGCGCGATGAGCGCTCCCACCGTGCGCGCGCTCACGTCCGGCACCGTCAGGGTGATGGACTCGCGGCCCTTCTCGTACAGCGCGCGGCGCGTGCCCAGGAAGAAGCCCAGCAGGTAATCGCCGCTGGTGACGCCGCCCTCCACCTCCATCGACTCGCCGTCCCGGTCCTTGAGGACCTCGATGAACGTGGCGAAGAAGTTCGGCACCCCCTCGCGCAGCTGCTGCACGTACGCATGCTGGTCCGTGGAGCCCTTGTTCCCGTAGACGGCGATGCCCTGGTTCACCACCTTGCCGTCCAGGTCCTTCTCCTTGCCCAGCGACTCCATCACCAGCTGCTGGAGGTAGCGCGACATCAGGAGCAGGCGGTCCTTGTACGGCAGGATGACCATGTCTTTCACGCCGCGCCCGTCGCCCGCGTGGAACCACATCAGCGCGAGCAGCGCCGCCGGGTTCTTCAGCGCGTCGCGCTGCCGCGTCGCCACGTCCATCTCCCGCGCGCCCGCGAGCATCCCGTCGATGTCCAGCCCCTGCAGCCGCGCCGGCAACAGACCCACCGCCGACATCACCGACGTGCGCCCGCCAACCCAGTCCCACATCGGGAACATGCGCAGCCAGCCCTGCTTCTTCGCGTGCTGGTCCAGCTCACTGCCCGCGCCCGTGACGGCCACCGCGTGCTTGCTGAAGTCGAGCCCCTGCGCCTGATAGCCACGCTCGGCCTCCAGCATGCCGTTGCGCGTCTCCTTGGTGCCGCCCGACTTGCTGATGACCACCGTCAGCGTCTCGGCGAGCCTGCTCCCCAGCTGCCCCAGCACCCGGTCCATCCCATCCGGGTCCGTGTTGTCGAAGAACGACACCTGCATCTTGTCGTCCCGCGACGTCAGCGCGTCCGCCACCAGCTGCGGCCCGAGCGCCGAGCCGCCGATGCCCACCAGCAGCAGGTGCGTGAAGCGCGCCGCCTTCTGCGGCTTGAGCTTCCCCTCGTGCACGTCCCGGGCGAAGGCGTGCACCGCGGCCACCGTGTCGGTGATGTCCTTCGCCAGCGCGGGCTCCGGGGCCAGCTCCGGCGCGCGCAGCCAGTAGTGCCCCACGCGGCGGTTCTCGTCCGGGTTCGCGATGGCGCCCTTCTCCAGCGCCTCCATCTGGCTGAAGGCCTCCTCCAGCCGAGGACTCATCCGCTCCAGGAAGTCCGCCGCGAACCCCATGCGCGAGACGTCGAGGGAGAACCCCAGCGACGGGACGACGCTCAGATAACGCTGGTACCGCTCCCACAGCTCACGCTCGGTCATGGCTCCTCCTGGGGGCTCGCGCGAAGAAAAAGTGCCAGGTGGCTTAGCGCCTCCGAGCGGCCGTGGGAAGCCGAATGGGCCCCGGCCTCAGGCCGAGGGGCTCACTGTCTCCGGTTCCGAACTCGGCGGACCTTGTCGCGGCGTGGAGGAGTCCGCTGGCTTCCATGCGGGGTTGCGGAAGATGTAGCTCAGCCGCTGCCGCAGCGAGCCTCGCTTCGCCGCGTCCTTCGCGATGGAGGCGAACTCGTGGAACGCGATGCGCACCGGGTTGAACGTCTTCAGGTTCTTGGTGAGGCCGTAGACGGGCTTCTCACCCTCCGGCTCGAAGGTGCCGAACAGCCGGTCCCAGATGATGAGGATGCCCGCGTAGTTCTTGTCGAGGTAGCGCGGGTTGGCCGCGTGGTGCACGCGGTGGTGCGACGGCGTGTTGAGCACCCACTCGAGCGGCCGCGGCAGCCGGCCGATGGCCTCCGTGTGAATCCAGTACTGGTACAGCAGGCTCACTGACTGCTGGACGACAATCATCACCGGCGAGAAGCCCAGCAGCGCCAGCGGCGCCCAGAACACCCAGCTCGTCGGAGGCGTCCACGTCTGCCGCAGCGCCGTCGTCAGGTTGTAGTGCTGGCTGGAGTGGTGCACCACGTGTGATGCCCAGAAGAAGCGGCTCTCGTGGTGGACGCGGTGGAACCAGTAGTAGCAGAGGTCGTCCGCGAAGAAGAGGAGCACCCACGCGAGCACGCCCGTGCCCATGCGCAGCGGCGTCAGCTGGTACAGCGCCAGGTAGCCCGCGAAGGCCACGCCCTTCCACACCACGTTGATGAACACGTTGCCCAGCCCCATGGAGAGGCTTGCGAGCGAGTCCTTCCACGTGTGCCCCACCATGGCGGCGTTCTCCTCGCGCAGCTTCTTCACCCAGAAGAACTCGGCCACCACCGTCAGGATGAACACGGGAATGGCGGGTGCGATGAGGTCGGGGATGTGCGTGGCGTCCATGGGACACCTCCTTCAATGAAGCTCAGGACCTGGGGCGTGGGCGCGCTCGTTGCGATGTCGGAGGAGAGAAGGCGCTGCGCATGAAGCGGGTGAGGGCATCCAGCATGCCGCGGTGGGCCGGGTCGTTGGGACGGGCGCTGCCGCCCACGGCCGCGCCCTGCACGGCGTCCAGCGCCAGCTCCACCACCGCGTGGAACTCCGGAGACGAGGACGCCACGTCGGGGAACAGCTCGCGCGCCACCCGGTGCATGTTCTCGCGGTGGGGACCGTCCACGGCGGCGAGCGCCACGCGCAGCTCCGCGTCCGTGCGCGCCGCCACGTACAGCTCGATGGCCGCCTGCAGCTCCGGCCGCTGGTACGCCGCCCACAACATGTCCACCGCCGAGGCGATGCGGTCCTTGCCCGGGGGCCGCGCGCCCACGCCGGCCAGATAGTCCTGGATGAGTCGGGGGAAGAGGTGCTCCACCGCCGCGGCGAGCAGCTCCTCCTTGGTATCGAAGTGCGTGAAGAGGGCGCCCTGGGAGACGCCCGCTCGCTTCGCCACCTCCACCGTCGTCAGCCGGGCGTGACCCAGCTCCACCAACGTCTCGATGGTGGCGTCCAGCAGCTTGCGCCGCGTCGTCTCGCGTCGCTCCTGCTGCGTGCGCCGCACGGGGCGCGCCGCCTTGCGGTCCGGGGTGGAGGTCTTGGGGGCCATCGTCACGCGAAGCATAACGCCGGACTTAATGAGTGACCAGTCACTAAGTTCGTGGGCCTGGGGCGTGCGCGTGCGAGAGGGTGATCCACGCGTCCACTCCCGCCGAGACGGTGAGACATGCGCCGACCCGCGTCGCAAGCGAGGCGTGCCGGGGCCTCTTCGAGGCGGGACCTCGGACGGGCGAGCAGGCAGGTGCCCGTCCGCCATGGCGCGCTTCGCACTCGGGAGAGGGTGGTCATGGCCCAGCGACCGGGCAGGCGAGCCCGAGAGGCCCTGGTGATAGTCCTCGCGGGTTCGAGATAATTCGTCTGGGAAATACCCCAGGCACTTGTCTCCGTTGTCCGCCGGCCCGATATGAACCTTTCCTCCGCTCTCCTTGTCGGCTCCCTCCTGGCGTCCGCGCCAGCGGCTTCCAACTCGATGGCCTCTCCGGCGGAAGGCCTGCCGGAAGTGGGCGTCCCGTTTGCCTGTGGCCGCATCCACACGGTGAGCCAGGGACACGACACGGGCAGTCACCAACACAACGACACGTTCGCCTGGGACTTCCGCATGCCGGACGGCACGCCCATCGTCGCGGCGCGTGACGGGGTCGTGCGGCTGGCCCGCGGTGACAGCACGAAGGGTGGCTGCGACGAGAAGTTCGCGCCCTACGCCAACTACGTCGTCATCTCGCACGGTGACGGGCTGGAGACGCAGTACCTCCACTTCAGCGCGGTGGTGGTGAAGCCCGGCGAGAGCGTGAAGGAGGGGCAGCTCATCGGCTTCTCCGGCTCCACCGGCTGGGCGTGCGGCGCGCACCTGCACTTCAAGGTGGCGCGCGAGGTGGGCAAGGGTTGGAACAACCCGTCCGTGCCCGCGCGCATCGCTGGCTACGGGGACCCGGTGCGCGACACGCGCGTGGCCGCGCCCATCTGCCGCGAGTCCGGTCGCGACACGCTCATGGCCACGACGGACGGCACGCACACGCCGGGCCAGCCCGTGGTGTCCATGTCACCGGAGCGCGAGGATTCGCCGCGCGGCCTCCCGCCCGGGGCGAAGGCCATCATCGACGGCCTCTCCCAGCCGCCGGCCCAGGGTGGCCAGGGTCTCGACGAAGCGCGCGCGCCCGCCCGAGCCCGCACGGCGAGCGGCCCCAGCGAGACTCGCTGAGGCCAGCAGCGCGCCCGCTCCGGCGAGCAGCGCGAAGAGGGCTCCCGCGTTGACGAAGTAGTCCAACGGCAACAGGGGGCCCTCCACGTAGGCCCGCACCACGCGGTAGCCCACGTGTCCGAGCAGCACCAGCAAGGGCAGGTTGATGAGTGGCAGCACCAACCACCGCGCGGTGCGCCACCATCCCGCCACCGCCTCCCCCACGCCCGTGGTGACGGTGTAGCGCCACGCGGACGCCCGCGCCGCGCGCACCTCGTCGAGCAGCACGTCCAACTCCGGCACGCCGAGCACCGAGGGCTCCAGGCCTCCGGCCCGCGCGATGCTGCGCGCCTCCGCCAGCGCGGTGCGCGCCGCGGACTCCACGCCGAAGTCGTCCTCGAAGGGCTCCACCACCGTGCTCTCCGCGGCGCGTGCGCGCGTGTGGCCTCGCACCGCGTCCACCACGGTGGACGCCGCCGCCACCGCGAGCCCCGCGGGCAGGCTCGCGCGTCCCACCAGCGCCGCCGCGCCCAGGCCGCTCGCGCCCCACAGGGACAGTCGGAGGCCCCACGCCGCGGGCCCCCAGAAGCGTCCACCGGCCTGTCGTCGCACCTCCGCGGCCAGGTGGCCATGCGCGAGCTTGAGGCGTGAGTCGAAGTCCTCGCGCAGGCCCTCGGAGGCCTTCTCCATCCCGGAGCCCAGGGCCGTGCGCGTGCGTCCGAGCAGGGTTTCCGTCTCCTCGAGCGCGGCCTTCACGCGCGAGGACACCTCCTCCAGCGCGCCCATCGCGTTGCCGCGTCGCACGCGCGCGGCGATGGCCTGGGTGGCGAGTCCTCGGAGGTGGAAGAGGAGCGGGCCGAACTCGCCGGACACGTCGCGGCCGTCCTTCGCCGCCTGCGCGCTGATGGCGAACACGGGGACGTCCTGGGGCGAAAGGCCGTACTGCTCCGAGGCGACGCGGCGCACCTGGGCCTTGAGCGTCTCGCGCGACTCGGGGGACAGCTCGTCGGCGAAGTTGAGGATGAACACGAGCGCGCGGCGGCGGGCGAACTCGGTGAGGAACTGGACCTGGGTGGCCTCCGCGACGCTGCCCCGGTGCATCACCACCAGCGCCACGTCCGCGCGCTCCAGCGCCGCGCGTGCGACGTCGCGATGCGTGGTGGCCACGCTGTTGAGGTCGGGTGTGTCGATGAACACCTGTCCGCCCCAGAGCGCCTGGGGGCCGGGCAGGTAGCGCGTGACGCGGGCGCCGGACTGGGCCAGCGAGTCGGCCGCGGCGCCCTCGGGGGCGAACACGGTGGCGACGGTGCTGGTGGGGCGGTCCACGCCCTCGCGCGAGAGGGGCTGGCCCGCGAGCGCGTTGAGGAGGGTGGACTTGCCGGCGCCGGTGGCGCCCACGAGCGCCACGGCGAGAGGTGCGTCCCGGCTCGCCACGCCGCGCGCGTAGTCGTCCACGAGTCGCTCCAGGCGCGCCGCATGCGGCTGGAGGGCTGGCAGTTCCAGGGCGGTCCGCAAGAGGGACCGCAGGGCTTCGGGCTCGGGCAGGCTCGTCTCGTCCACGGGGAGGGACAGCCTGTCCTGCCCGTGTCCCGGGGGCCAGCGCGAATGTCGTCGGACGTGCGCCAGCGTTCAGTGCGCGCCGGTGGCCTCGTGCACGACGGTGCCGGAGCGGGGTGCTCTCTCGGAGGGAGAGTCCGCCCTGGCCGCTTCCCGGGACCAGCACGAATGTCGCCGGGCCTGCGCCTGCGTTCGGTGTGCGCCGGTGGCCTTGTTCGTGGCGGTGCAGGAGCCGGGCGCTCTCGGGTAGAACCAGGGGGGCATGGAACTCTTCCTCATGTCGCCGCCGGGGCGTGGCTGGGCACTGCGAGGACGCAACAACTTCCGCAGTCGGGAGGCGCCGCAGGTGGACGCGCGCAAGGCCCGACGCGAGTGGCTGGCCCTGGCGCGAGCCATCGAGGCCCGCGGCGGCACGGTGGTGGTGCTGACCTCGCCGTCGGAGCTGCTCACGGGCATGCCCTACGCGGCGGAGTGTGGACAGGTGGTGGCGCGCGAGGGACGTGCACCCTGGTTCGTGTTGCCCCGGATGATGAGCGAGCACCGACGCGCCGAGCGTGAGCACTGGGCCTCGCTGGCCGGGCGCATGGGCTTCGAGGTGGTGGACCCGGGCGTGGGCATCTGGGAGGCGCACGGAGACGTGGCGCACTTCGACGGTGTCACGCTCCTGTTCTGGGGCGGACGCACGACGCTCGAAGGGCTGGAGGCCGCGGCGCGCTGGTTCCCAGGGGAGGTGGTGCGCGTGCAGGTCCGCGAGCCCGCGTTCCACGGCAACATGGCGTTGTTGCCGCTGCCCGCGGTGGACCGGATGCTGGTGTGCCCGGAGGTCATCGCGCCCGAGTCCTTCGCCCGATTGCGTGAGCGCTTCGGTGACGCGCGGCTGCTCGTGGTGACGGAGGACGAGATTCGTCGCTACGCCACGAATGGACTGCCGCTGGGGCGGGAGCTGCTCGCGCCCTCGGTGGTGCCCGGGTCGGTGCGTGCCCGACTGGAGGCGCTGGGGATGCGGGTGGTGTCGCTCGACATGGGGGAACTCTGCGAGAAGGGCGGTGGCTCCTCGCGCTGTCTCGTGTCGCGAGCGGTGATGGAGGATGGGGCGGTGAGCATTCCGGACGAGGCCCGCCTGGCGGCCGTGGCGAGGGACATCGAAGCCGATGCGTGACACCGAGGCCTTGACGCGACAGGCGGAGGCCTTCTTCTCCGCGCATCCCGGCGTATCGCTCCTGGCGCTGGGCGCGGGTGAGCACGCCGAGTCGATGGACCTGTCTCCGTTGGGATTGCCGGCGACGTACCTGCCAGCGGAGCGCAACCTGTCGCTGGCGGCGCAGTACCTCGCGCTGAATCAGTTCGCGTTCGGCGGCATCGGCGTGCCGCGCTGGGTGCTGTCGGACCTGTACCTGATGCCGGGCGCGATTGGCCTGTTGCGCTGTCCGGCGAGGATGCTGAAGCCGGAGGTGCGCGCGCATCTGGGGCTGGAGGACGAGGACCCGGCCATCGGCGCGGCGTACTACGCGGCGCCCTCGGTGACGCCGGGGCTGTTCATCGGCGTGTCGCTGTTGAGCTTCCTGCCGGGGACGGGCGCGGGCGCGTGGGTGAAGACGCTGACGTTGAGCATGCTTCGCGCGAAGCGGCTGCGCGGCGTGGCCCAGTGGGACAACCCGAGTGTCCGTGTCCACTCACGACTGGGGCCGTTGCGACTGGTGGGCCGGGTCCCCGGAGGACACGAGTACGGCGAGCGGACGTTCGTCTACGAGACGGACCTGTCCGACGGCGCGCGCGTGGCGGAGGCGATGGAGCGTCGGCTGTCGCTGCCGCACTCGCGTCGAATCGCCGTCACGGACCTGGCGGAACTGGGTGCGCTGCTCGACCGCGCCGAGGCGGGCGAGCAGCTCTACCTGGTGCCTCCGGGGGTTCAAGACGGCCATGTCCTGGTGAGCGAGGACGTGACCTGAGTGACTCCGCCGTGCTCACGGTGAGGGCGCGGCGGGGGCGTCCATGTCCTCCTGGAGTGCTCGACGGAGCGCGCTCGCGCCGTCCTTCAGGATGGGCTCGCCGTGCGCGAAGCAGAGGACGTCCACGGTGAGGTGGTCGAGGATGCGCTGGACGCTCTGCCGCGTGCGCAGGGGTTCATCCTGATATTCGCTGGGGACGAACTCGGGCGTGCCCTGGCTGTCGTGGGTCAGCAAATCCGAGATGAAGGCGACACCGCGAGGATGCTTCTGCATCCACAGGGTGAACATGGCCACGGCGGGTCCAGGCGTGTGGAAGGGGAGCAGTCCGCCCGGCAGCGTGTCTCCGGCCACGTAGATGAAGTCGGGCTTGTCCTCGAGTCCGTACGCGTTCTCCGGGGCCCACACCGGCGCGCCGAAGGCCTTGCGGAAGCGCCACGCGGAGCGCTGGTGGTTCCCCGCCGTCAGGATGATGGCGGTGACATCGCCGAGCTCGCGCAGCTTCGCCTCGTCGATGGGCAGCGGGTCGATGAGGATGACGGAGCCATCCACGTCCACCACGGCGTAGGCATCGCTGCGCGTGCCGCCGATGCGGTTGTCGGTCACGGTCCAGTGGTGGATGCCCGGCACCAGCTCGACCAGTCGCTTCGCCTTCCCCTTCGGCTCACTCATTCGGTGAAGCTAGGCACCCCCCGGCGATGTCCAGGGGGCACCAGGTCTTCCCGCTCGCCCGCCCGCCACCCCGGCCCTGGAGCGACCACCGTCGGAACCCGGGTGACGGGCCTCACTCCCTGGCCGCGCCCATGCTTCGTTCATGGTGGGTTCACACACGCTCGAGCAGGGTCCCTCGCTGCTCCTGTACGACGCGGACTGTGGCTTCTGCCGCCGTTGGGTGGCGCGGTGGAAGCAGCGCAGCGACGGAGGCGTCCGTTTCCTGCCGGGGCGGAGCTGGCTGCTCCTGCTGCTCGGCATTCCCCGGCGGAACATGCGGCGCGCCACGCAGCTGGTGGAGCCCTCGGGACGGGTGACGCAGGGTGCGGAGGCGGTCTTCCGCGCGCTCGCCCGGTCGCCGCGCTGGCTGACACGCGGCATGGCGAAGCTGGGGTTGCTGCCGGGCGTGCTGGGCGTGTCCCAGGTCGTCTACGGCGTCATCGCGCGCAATCGCCGCGCGGCCTCGCGGGTGGACCGGTGGCTGTTCGGGAGCACGGTGGTTCCCCGGGACGGACGCCAGGTGCGCTGGCTCTTCCTGCGACTGACGGGAGGCGTGTTCCTCATCGCGTTCACCTCGCTGCGGCCACAGGTGCTGGGGTTGTTCGGCGCGCGCGGCATCCGTCCCGTGAAGGACCTCGTCGAGTCGGACCTGCGCGAGCAACCGGCGCTCGAGCGCTGGAGGCGGCTTCCCACCGTGTTCTGGTTCGACGCCTCCGACGCCGCGTTGGTGCGAGGCTGTCGGGCGGGGCAATTGCTCTCGCTGGCCGTCATCTTCAACGTCGCGCCTCGGAGCGCGCTCGCGTTGCTGTGGGGCCTGTATCTCTCGTATGCGGCGGTGGGGCGTGAGTTCCTCTCGTTCCAGTGGGACGTCTTGCTGTTGGAGATGGGTCTGCTGTCCGCGCTCACCGCGCCCTCGGGGATGAGGCCGGGGCTGGGGCGCGCCTCGCCCACGTCGCTGGAGGTGTTCCTCTTCCGGCTGCTCGTGTTCCGGCTCTACTTCGGCTCGGGGTTGAGCAAGTGGCAGTCCGGGGACAGGACCTGGCGCGAGCTGACGGCGTGTCGGCACTACTACGAGACCGCGCCCCTTCCCACGCGGGGCGGATGGTCCGCGCATCATCTGCCCGTGAGCCTGCAGCGTGCGTCGACGGCGGCGGTGCTCGCGCTGGAGGTGGCGCTGCCGCCGCTCGTGTTCGCGCCGCGTCGTCCGAGGCAGCTCGCCTTCGGCGCGTTCTCCGCGCTCCAGCTCGCCATCATGGCCACGGGCAACTACGGCTTCTTCAACGTGCAATCGCTGGTGCTCGGCCTGTGGCTCCTGGACGACGTGAGCCTGAGGCGGATGCTCCCCTTCCTGCGCGAGCCTCCGCCCCCGTCGAGGCGCGGCGCGGGCTGGGGCAAGGTCGTGAGCGCGGGGCTCTTCGGTCCGTTGCTGGTGCTCGGCGCGGCGGACATCCTCCTGCGGTTCGAGCGGAGCGCGCGTCTGCCAGAGCGGGTCCAGCGTTCGCTGTCATGGCTGCACGGGTGCGCGCGTCCGCTGCGCTCGGTGAATCGCTATGGGCTCTTCAGCGTGATGACGGTGGAGCGGCCTGAAATCATCGTCGAGGGCTCTCGCGACGGCGAGCACTGGGAGCCCTATGGCTTCCGCTACAAAGTGGACGACGTCACCCGGCCGCCCGTGCAGGTGGCGCCGCATCAACCCCGGCTCGACTGGCAGATGTGGTTCGCCGCGCTGAGCGCGCCGCCCAGTTGGTTCATCATGTTCCTGGCGCGACTGCTGGAGGGCTCGCCCGAAGTGCTGTCCCTGCTCGCGCGCAACCCCTTCCCGGACGCACCGCCCCGCCAGGTGCGCGCGGTGTTGTACGACTACCGCATGACGGACGTGGAGGAGCGTCGGCGCACGGGCGCGTGGTGGACGCGTGAGCGGCGGGGGCTGTACCTTCAACCGCTGGCCCTGGCGCCGGGAGGCCCCTTGCGTGCGGCGACGACGTAGCACTCGAGGTCGCTCGACGGGGTCGCCTTGGGTGAACCCAGTGCGTCGCTGCTCGCGGTCGACTCTCCGGCGTGTCCGAATGTTCCCGCCTGGACGGTGTGAGCGCTGACGCAGGGGCCAATCCTGATAGGGGGGATTCGTGATGACGGGCCTCGTGGCGCGAGCGCGGCACGCTGCTGGCCACCATCGGCTACACCTACGCGGTGGAACTGAGCGTGGACGAGGCGCCGCGGGCTGGCGCCACACAGGTGCGCTTCAGCCGGCCTGTCTCCGTCTATGTCGACAACTTCCTGGGCTTCTCGGTGGGCGCCGTGGTGCCCGCTGGCTACTACGACAGGGAACACCGTAGCAATATGACGAGAGCCCCGATGACCGGCAGCGCACCTGGGCCAGGCGCCCGACCGCGGGCTTCGTCATCGAGGGACCGGAAGGCAGGTCGGTGACGCCGTGGCGGTACAGCAGCGCCACCGTGGTGAATGTGCCGGACTCGAGCCAGTTGGGGGACTGGTACCTGGACGCCCATCAGACGTACGACGTCTGGAGGGGTGTCCTGTACCTGGGGCAGACTCAAGCATGGCGCGAACGCTATAGCGTCCCGCAGGCGACTGGGAGATTGCAGGTGGTGGCGTCTGCGGGGAGTGGAGGAATGGAGGAGCAGTCCCTCACCGGCTCCCCCATGTAGCAGCCGCGACAGCACCTGTAGGCCGTGGCGTAGCCCGTGGGAAATGAGAGAGGGAAGGGGATCGGCGTCCCGTCGCAGTAGGACGCTTGTGCCACGGCGCACGTGCTGCAGCGGTAGAAGGTGTAGTCGGTGACGCGGCATGAGGTCAAAGCGGGATCGACCCCGCTTCCAGCGACATGGCCCGCGAACACCTCACAGCTCCCCATCACATTCTCGACTTGCTTTGAGCCGCAGGACAGCTTCCTGCTGCCGTCGGAGCAGCGAGCGCAGTCAGCGGCGGGGTCTCCACCTCCGAACCCATCAAGGGTGCAGCGGCTGCAGAACCGGGAGCAAGACCAGACCTGGTCAGTGCCGTCATCTACCGCAGCGTGTTTCAGGCCGGTGCTCCAATGCAGCAGTTCGTGGAGCAGGGTGCGGTCGAGCCCCTGGGAAGCGGCGACGACACGCGGGGCGATATTGATCCGGTAGGGACCAGACCTCAGCTCCCCCAGCATGGAGGGAGGACCTGGGTCGGTCGCGGCACGAATCCCTGGACACTGGCCGCCACAGCCGATGTTCGTCGTGATGCTGCCGCTCAAAGCTCCCTTGAGCATGGCTCCGAGAGTGCTGTTGACGCCCACCAGGCACTCGACCCCAGCTAGGAGCTTTTCGAGTGCCTCCAGGATTCTGGCCGTTTGCTCGGGGCTGCAGGCCCCAGTTGCAGGCCCTGTGACGATGTGGATGGCCGGCAGGGCTGCCATCGATGTCGTCGACGTGAGGTCGGCGGGGAAGCCGGCCATGCTGTCGCAAGAGCCCGCGGCCCATGTCACGTCCTTTTCTTCATCGGGGTGCGGCTGGATCGCGGGGACCTCTTCGTCCGACTCGACTCGCCACGCGCGCCCGCCCCCATCAAGGGTCATCATTCGCTCCTGGATGACTCTGAGGTCACCGCGGTCCCCAAGTTGAGTGCGCCGACGATCGAACTCGCCATCTCTGTTCGTATCGTCAAGCCACACTTGCACCATGACACCGGCATCATCAAACGAGCGGTCATAGTGGTAGTCGGGGCGTGAGTCCTCGTCGTAGTCGCCCCAGTGCGTGGAGCCCTCACCGACGCTTCGTGTCGTGAGGACCGGAAGCGTTCCCTGATTGTTGAAGTATTGGATGATGCGTGTGCCACCATCCTCCACCCGGGAGACGATTCTGGTGGTCGAACCGTCCCGGTTTGGGACGGTGATGGTGCCGCCGTTACGTTCGACCGCCATGACAGCGTGCAGTCGCTGTGCGGATTCGTCCCAGCCGGCATCTATGATGACGTGGTGACGAGGAGCTGGAGTACCGCTGTCGGCCCTTTCACCGGGTGGGTTGTCGGGACAGCCCATCAGCGAACCTGCCACCAGCACTGAGACTGCTCGCCAGGTTACGTGCATTGCCGGTGTGCTCCCCGCGTTGGAGCCCGAATACAATGGCATCGTCGAGCACTCACTTGCCCTCGAGGGCAACGTCGCCCATCTCCCAAAAATGGCGACGTGTGGCAGGGAAAGGCTTGTTGGCCTCTGGGCAGCTTCAATGCGGTTGACGCGCGGCATCAGACGCCGCAGGACGCCGCGCACGCGCCGGACCCGCGGCAGCGCCGCACGCGGCGCAGCTCGCCGGACGTACCGCCGAGACGCACGGCATCTGCGCCGCCCAGGACTTGACGCCGACACGTGTCCGTACGACTCCTTGGGGGCCACGACGACTGATGCTTGATGTCGAGCGGGAGATGGCAGAGCTGGATCCGGGCCCTCTCAATCGAGAACCATGGGCAGGAGATGGGGCTCCATGATTCACATGGGTGCTGTCATGGGAGGCGGCGAACTCGCGGACTCACCGATTCGCGTCGCCATTCGTAAGATTGCACGGGCACGAGGACCCAAGCAGGAGGATGAATCTGGCTCTCTCGGCATTGTGTTTCACGTGCCAGGCTCCATTCTGGGGAACGAGTTTGCTGGCGTTCGCACGGGAATGCTCTCGCGAAGTCAACGAATGCTTCAGGTGCGAATTTCCGTACCAGAAGAGCAAGTGGAAGCCCCTGATTACCACTGGCTGCTGGAGCGGATGCGCGAGGCCATCCGGATTGCTCGACCCCGGTTCGAGCGGGCTCGAATCGGATATCCCGAGGCCGAGTATCTGGCGACCATCGACAGGGTTGAGCAAGGGCTGGCCCCGTGAGGCCTCCCTCGTGCCGAGGTCCTCGCACGACGAGCGCCTCTCGGGCGGGCAGCTCGGCGTGGTGATGGATGTCCCCTCGGACGCGGCCCAGGCGGCCAGGCCCCGCGTGCGGGTCATCCAGGGCGCGGGCCGCACGAAGGCGGACTACGTGGTCGACCTCGCGGAGCCCGGCCAGCGGCTGAACATCGTCGCGTCCCTGGACTCCACCGAGAGTGACTTCAACGTCCCGCACTTCCTCTTCGCCTGAGGGCCGCGGAGCCGCTGGGGGCGGGAGGATACCGCCTGTCTGGACGGACGCTCCCGCGCGACGGGGGCCGGAAGCTGTTCGTGGGTATCACCGGGGCCGGCGCGCGTGGTTAAGATGGGCGCTGCTCCCGCCCTCGCTACCGTTGTCGACGCCGCCGTGAAGACGCCGCGCATTCCTTTTCGTTCCGTCCTCCTCGTTGTGCTCCTCGGGCTCCTGAGTGCTTGCGGTCCGACGCCCGGGTCCCTGACCTTCCAGCCGCTGGAGTCCCAGTTCCTGCGCACGCCCGGGCAGAGCGTGAAGCTGGACTACGTCGTCCTCGACACGGAGGGCGAACGCATGCGCGAGCCGAAGCTGCGCTGGACCAGCTCCGCGACGGACGTGGCCCTGGTCCAGGACGGCGTGATGACGGTGCGCAAGTCCGGCAAGACGGTCATCGGCGTGACGGGCGGCAAGGTGCGCGAGGCCCTCAACCTGGACCTGGTCATCCTCAACTCGCTCGACGTGCGCGCCCCGGGCGCGGACTTCCTGGAGGTGGGGCGCACCATCAAGCTGCGCGTGGTGGCTCGCAACGAGCAGGGCGCGTCGCTCCAGAACGTCACGCCGGAGTTCCGCTCGTCCGACGAGTCGGTGGCGAGGGTGGAGGACGGGCAGGTCGTCGCGGTGAAGCCCGGCTCGGCCACGGTGAGCGCGAGCCTGGGACACCTGGCGCGGCACATCGCGGTGCAGGTGGTGCCGGCGGACTTCGCGAGGCTCGGGCTGAACCTGACGCATCACCAGTTCCAGCGGCGCGGGCAGTCGGTGTTGCTGCTCGCGCGGGCCTTCAACCGCAACGGCGTGGTGCTCGACAGCGTGCCGCTGGAGTGGTTCACCTCGGATGCGTCCGTGGTGTCGGTGTCCAAGGATGGCCGCGTGACGGCCGTGGGCCCCGGGCGCGCCGTCGTCTCGGTGGTCGCCGGTCGTCGCCGCTCCGCCGCGGAGTTCGTCGTCCCCTGAGTCTGTCGCGGGCGGGCACGGGGAGCGGACTCCCACGTGCCCGCGAGCGGCGACGGCTCGGGCCTACCGCTTTGGCGCGGGAGGCTTGGGGCCCGGCTGCTTCTGCCGGGGGCGCTTGCCCTTCTTGTCCAGGTCATCCGGGCAGGGCGGACGGGGGCCGTCGCTCGGCGGCTGGATGGTGAACTCGACGCGGCGGTTGAGCGCCATGCCCTCCTCGGTCGCGTTGTCGGACAGCGGGCGGCTGCGCCCGAAGCCCTGTGAGCACACGCGCTCGGCCGCCACGCCCGTCTCGACGAGGAAGCGCATCACGCTGGCCGCGCGACGACGTGACAGGTCCAGGTTGTACGCGTCGCTCGCGCGAGCATCCGTGTGGCCTTCCACCAGCACTCGGTCCATCTCCGGGTTCTCGTTCATCACCCGGGCGACCTCCTCGAGGATGGGGAACGACTCCGAGAGGATGACGTCCTGGTCCGTGGCGAAGTTCACCTGCTCCAGGATGACGATCTTGTTCTTCTCCCGGCGGGCCAGGGGGCACCCGTGGCGGCCGCGGCCACCCGCGGGCTCATCCGGGCACCGGTCGAGTCGGTCCACCACGCCGTCGCTGTCGCGGTCCGTGTCCGGGCAGCCGGCGTTCTCCACCGGGCCGGGCACGTCCGGGCACTTGTCTCCCGCCCCAATCACGGAGTCCCCATCCGGGTCGACCGGGGGCGGGGGCGGCGGCGGCGGCTCGGGCGGCTCCTTGAAGCGCTCCAGCGCCTCCCACTCGCGCGTCTTCGCCGGAATCCAGATGATGGACGTGAAGAAGCTCAGCGTGGGCGAGGCCAGTGAGCACCCGCAGCCCGCGCCACCGCCGAAGGTGAACGTCACGCCGGTGGAGCTGTACCAGCGCAGGCCGATGAGCAGCTCCGCGGGAATCTGTCGCTCCGCGCCGGGGGCCTTCTTCAGGGCCACCGCGCCGTTCACCGCGCCGAGCGCGGTGATGCCGCTGCCGCGCAGGATGGGGACCTCGGCGCCCAGGCCGAAGGGCGCCATGTCCCCGAGCGCCACGCCGTCGAAGACGCGGTCCGGCCGCTTCCAGAAGCCGCCGTTGAGGGCCAGGAGGATGCCGTTGCCGAAGCGGTAGTCGAGCACGAGGCCCGGTGCCCACGTCAGCTCGCCATCGCCCGCGAACGCGTCCTGCGCGCCCGTGGGGAAGCTCACGTTGAGCGTCATCGCGGCGCCCCAGCCCTTGCCCTCGGCGGGGCGGCGCAGGCCGGGGATGGCCACCTTGCCGGTGAGGCGCAGGTCGCCGAGCACGAAGCTCTCCACGCTGCCCTCGGTGCCGATGACCTCCAGGTTCTGTCCGCCCTGCGCGAGGATGAGCGGCAGGTCCACGCCGAACTCGCCCCAGTCGAACAGGCCCACCATGGCCATGACGTCCAGTTGGAGGCGGTTGCCGACGAGGCTGATCTTCTCGAGGTCTCCGCCCTCGGGGACGAGGGTGAGGGGGTTGAGCGAGTAGCTGAGGTAGGGCCCCGCGGCCACGGACAGGTGCGACAGCGGACGCGACTGGGTGACGACGACCAGGTCCTGGGGCGCGGCCGACGGGCGGAACAGTTGGACGTCGAAGCGGGCGTCCGGCTGGGCGGAGGCGATGCGGGCCCCTCCCAGCGCCAGGAGGAGGGGCAGATGGAAGGGTTTCATCGGACGCGGCGGTGGGAGCGCAGGAGCAGCAGGCCCGCGGCGAGCAGGAAGAGGATGGTGGCGCTGCCGGCCGGGGTGGCGTCCTCGGTGGTGCCGCAGCAGAAGGCGCCGCCCTGAGGGTCGGTGCCGGGCTTGCGACGGCCGCGCTCGCACTGCTGGGTCTTCGCGGAGCAGTGCTGGACGCCGAGGCAGTCGTTGCTGTCTTCGCAGGACTCGGAGCAGGTCTTGTTCGCGGTGTCGCACGTCCCGCCGCAGGGGCAGTGGGCGTCGGCGAAGCACTCCACGCAGGCGGCGCCGTCGCAGACGAGGCCCGCGTCGCACGTCACCGCGCAGGCGCCGGCGTTCTCGCAGGTGCGGGTGGTGGGGTTGCACTGGCCGCTGCCGCAGTCGTCATTGTTGCGGCAGCCCACGCAGGCGCTGTTCTGGACCGAGCCGTCGGAGAGACAGAAGGGTGCGTCCACGTCGCAGGCCTCGCAGCGCGAGCCGCAGTGTCGGTCGGTCGTGCAGGAGCTGCATTCACCGCTGAGGCAGAACAGGCCGTCGCCGCACTCGAGGTCGGTGCGGCACTGGACGCAGACCTGGCCGTCGAGACAGAAGGGGCGCTCGCCGGGGCACTTGGCGCAGGCGGGGCCGCAGGCCTCGGCGGTGTTGCACTCGGGGATGGCGGCGACGCAGGTGCCGTTGAGCGGGTCGCACTTCTGGCCCTCGGCGCACTGGTCGTCGGTGGTGCACTCCACGCACGAGGGCGAGGCGCCGGGCGTCAGGGCCGCGCACTGGGTGCCGTTGGGGCAGCAGTTGCAGGAGTTGCCGGCGCAGGCGTCGTTGGTGGCGCAGGGGCCGCACTGGTGATTGCCGCAGACCTCTCCGCGAGGGCACTGCGAGTCATTGTTGCACTCGCGGCACTCGTGGATGTCGGTCGCGCAGACCTGACCGTTGGGGCAGTGGGCGTCCTCGGTGCAGGGCACGCAGGTGGCGGTGGGCTCGTCGCAGACGGTGCTCCCCGGGCAGTCGCTGTCATCGTTGCAGCCGGAGCACTGGTTGGTCGCGAGGTCACAGCGGCCGGTGTTCGGGCAGTCCTCGTCGCCGTTGCATCCGCGGCACGTGTTGTCGGTCAGGTCACAGCGGCCGTTCGGGCACTGTGAGTCCTCCGTGCAAGCCACGCACTGGGTGACGCCGTTGAGGTTGGCGCAGTAGGGGGAGGAGGGGCCACAGCGGGTGCAGGACGCGCCGCAGAAGAGGGCGGAGTCGCAGGGTGCGCAGAGCGCGGCGCTGTTGCAGTAGTAGGAGGTGCCGCAGGTGCTGTTGCCCTGGGAGTTCGCGTCAGCGCGGTTGCACTGCTCACAGCGATTGGGGGAGCCGGCGTAAGCGGGGAGGCCGTTCTCCGTCTGGAAGAACTGCGCGGGCTGGAGCAACTGGAAGCCCGAGGTGTAGAGATTGATGATGGGAGGGGTATTGGCTGCCCGCTCGAAGTCCGAGAATGCGCCCGCGTGCAGCGACATCTCGAGGGCTGCGTGCTCGGTCACCTGCGTGTAGAGGATCTCGACGGCATAGAGCCCGGGCTGCGCAAACGTCACACTGTTTGTGGTTCGCCAGGTGGGGGCTCCGAGCTGCGGAGGCCGGTTGATGACTGTATAGGATTGCTGCCGGTCATAGACGACGAGACTGATGGCGTCGTCAGTATAAAACCCCAGGTGCAATGCTTGGCCACTGAGCGAGGCGGGGATATTCAGGTAGCCGCGGAAGCGTGAGACAAAAGGTGTCAACGCGTCATTGTCGTTGATGATGTTGAAGCTACATCCACCCGTGGAGCAACCTGGGGCCGTAACCTGGCCCACGAAGTCGCCATAGCTCAGCGTTCGACCGTCGTTGAGGTTGTTGGACAGGTCGAACGGCGTGCGGAGCACGGTGGTGACGCGGGTCTGCCGGTTGGTGGCGTCCTCGAAGTACCCGTTGATGACGTCGAGGTACGTGCCTCGGGTCTGCGGAAACTCGCCGAGGGCACGGGTCCACACATTGGACGCGACACACAGGCCCTGTCCGTTCTCGTTCAGTGCGGGGACGATGGGCGGCCCGGAGACGACGACGTCAGGGAGCTTCTGGCCCCAGGCAGGGGAAGCCAGGAGGCACACCGATAGGACGGCGAGCGCGAGCCGCTCGATACTGAACAAGGGGGATTTCAAGGCGGGGCCAGCATGCTGGAACCCTCTGACAAACTCAAATCCCCGGACACACGGGCCATCAAGCGGAGATGTGACGTGGCAGGTCAGGTGTTCCCAAGATGACCTGAGCCCCAACTCCGGCGCGGATGTGTCAGATAACCGGAAGAGTTGGAAAGTCCCGAGTCACGCGTGTGCGCACGAGTCCTACGCGGCGCGGACCTCGCCGTTCCGTCCCGGAGGCGTCACGCCCGTCGGCAGGCCACATCCCCATCCTGCGAGCGGATGAACGCGGCGGTCAGCTCGGTGCCCACGGCCGCGCCCAGGACCTCATAGGTGCGTCGCCGCGCGCCCCCCACCACGGAGGGCTCATGTGCGAGTGACTCCGGGTGTCGCACGAAGATGTTGTACCCCACGATGCAACCATCGGCGCGCAGCACCGTGATTCCATCCGTGGCCATCATCCCGCGCAGCAACTGCCCCGTGGCACGCACCGCCGTCGCCGCCGAGAACGTGGCGTCCACGTGGTAGCGGTCCAGCAACGCCACCACGTCCAGAGGCCGAGGCAGGATGATTCCATCCACGAACAACGTGGAGCCCGCGCGCTCGCGAGGCAGCACCGCCACCAGCGTCCCATGGGACGTCTGCATCACCTCGAACAACACCCGTCGGAAGAACCCCCGCGCTCGCTCCCGACTGGCGCTCGCCACGCCCTGGGTGATGGCGTCCGCCAGCTCGTCGAGAACCACCGGCGGCGACGCCGACTCCACACGCGCACCGGACAGGTACACGTGCCGGCACAGCCCTCCGCCGGCGCGCAGCTCCAGCATGTTGTCCGCCAGCTGGAGCACGCCGACGACCCCCGCCTGCGCCTCCTCGACGCGGCGCAGCCGCTCCAGCGGTGACTCCGCGAGCGGGAACGGGTCCGTGCGGAACACGCCGTACGCGAACCCCTCCGGCACCCGCAGCAGGTACAGCGCCCACCACCGCCCCTGTCCCAACTGCGCGCACTGCTTCAGCGCCCGCTGGATGGTGGCGCGCGTGCGCGGCCCGATGCCGATGGCGAGGGGGTCATGCCCGCCCAGGAGCGTGAGCATCCGCGCCAGGTCATCCCCCACGAAGGCCATGGGGAACAGCGGGGCGCCCTCCTCGCGGTAGCGCGAGAGCGTGACGATGAGCTCGCCGATGGAGTCCGCCGTCTGCGCGCACGTCATCCCGGCTTCGTCCAGGAACGTGCCGACGGCGTCGGTCAGCAGGTGGCGGAAGGAGAGGACCGGAGGTGGGGAGCCCGGTGCGTCGGGGTCCGAGCCATTCATGACGCGCGCAGCATGACGCATTGTCGCCGCACACGCACGGGCGGAATATCGCCCGTCCTGTCCGTCCGTCCCGCCTTTTCCTCAGTGTCTCGGTTTCTCCCAGACGAAGAGGACGACGGCTCGGTCTCACGCCAGCTCGGCCCGGGCCGCCTCCAGGCGCGTCGCCGTGTGGTTCCACTCTTCCGCCAGCCCGTCGAGGTGCCCGAGCACGCCCGAGAAGAACCGCGCCTCCAGCGCCCGGGCCAGCGTGGCGCCATGTGCGTCCGCCCACTTCCGGGTGACGCGGGCACGCACCTGCGCGCCCAGCAGGTCCACGAACCGCTCCATCAGCGGCGTGGACAGCAGCGTCCCCGCCCACACCACCGCGTCATGTCCGAAGCCCCCGGTGGCGACCGTCACCACCGCCGCCGCGCCCGATGGCACCGAGTACACCAGCGTCGTCATCGCCTGGAGCAGCTCCTCGCGCATGCCTCCCTGCAGCTCGGCCGCCACCAGGTCGCGACAGTATGCGTACAGCGTGGCGCGGTCCGCCGCGTGGGCATGCAGGGCCTCGAAGCCCAGCGGCTCCTCCAGCTTCGCCAGCGTCACCGGCCCGAAGGCCTCCGCCAGCAGCGCGCGCGTCGCCGGGTCCCCGCGCCACGCGGCGACCTCCGGCGCGAAGGCATCCACCAGCCGCCGCACCCCATCCGTCAACGTCGCGTCCACCGTGCGCGTCGGCGTCTCGGCCCCCTCGGGCTCCGGCCCCGTGAAGGACTGCCGCACCTTGCGGCTCACGTACGTCAGCGCCGTGGCCAGCCCCCGGAACGGCAGCCGCACCCACTTGTGGAACTGACTGCGCGCATCCAGCTCGTCGCGGAACGCATCGATGAGCACGTCCGCGGGCACCGCCTTCAGGGCCGCCGCGGCGCCCACGCCCTCGAGCTCGTGACGCAGCCGTTGCCGCAACCGCTCCGGCTCGCTCGCCGCGCGCCCCGCCGCGAGCGCCACCGCGCCCATCTCCGCGCGCGCATCCGCGAGCGAGGCCTCCAGCGCCCGGGCCTTCAGCTCGCGCGCGTGCTCGGCCTCTCCCAGCAGGGAGCCCAGCGCGGGCTTTCCATCCAGCGGCACCGTCGCCAGGGGACGCAGGCCCGCCTCCACCTCCGGCTGGTGCGGCGCCAGGTAGCGCGCGAGCGGCGGATGGCCGACATCCGAGGCCAGCTTGTCCAGGTGCCCGCGCGCCACCTCCTCGCGAGAGGCCTCGTTGTAGACGAGCAGGTACGGCCGCCCATGGCCCACCGCCGCGCGCAGGAAGTCCACCAGCGCGGCGTTCTGGTACGTCTGCCGGCTCACCACGAACACGAGCACGTCCACCGTGACGAGCAGCGCCTCGGCGCGCTCGCGGTTCTCCCGGTACACGCTGTCGAAGTCAGGCGTGTCCATGACGAGCAGCCCGCGCGGCACGTCCTCGGCCAGCACCAGGTACAGCCGCCCGGAGGGCCCCGGCTGGTCCACCGGCGCCGACTCGCCCGATGCGACGGGCACCGTGTCGTAGCGGCGGGTGAGGAAGTCCTTCAGCGCGCCCGTCCAGGTCTCAGGATGGGCCGCCGCCAGACACTGCTTCGTCAGGCCTCCCTCGGGCCTCGCGGGCGACAGCGACGCGCCCACCAACGCGTTGAACAGCGTGGACTTGCCGACATTGTTGGGGCCGGCGATGGCCACCAGCAGCAGGGGCGCGTCCGCCGAGCCGAGGCGGGGCAGTAAATCCCGCCGCAGCCGCTCCGCCAGCCGCCGGGCCAGGTCCGCGTCGGAGGGGGCCGGGAACCGCTCGGCGGCAGGGAGGGCGTCCAGGGCGGACGCGAGCGCGTCACGCAGGGTGTAGGGGTCTCGCGTCATCGGAGGTCCGCGCACACCAGAGCATGTGCACGGGCAGGTGCCCAGTTGCTTGCGTGGTGGATGTCATTTTCGAGGCAGGAGCGAGCGGCGCCATCCCGGGTGTAGGGTTCGCGCCATGCGCACCCTTGTCGCCAGCCTGCTGCTCTGGGGGCTCGTCGGCTGCACCGCCGCGAACACGAACACGCCCGTGTCCACGGAAGCGGCGCACGCCGGAGCTCCCCTGCCGTTCATCGAGGATGACTACGCCCGTGCCCTCGCGGAAGCGAAGGCGAAGGGGGTTCCCCTCTTCGTCGACGTCTGGGCGCCGTGGTGCCACACCTGTCGCTCCATGAAGGCGTACGTCCTGTCGGACAAGTCGCTGGCGCGCCACGCCGACCGCTTCGTCTGGCTGGAGGTGAACACCGACCTGACCCAGAACGCGGCGTTCCAGGAGAAGTTCCCCATCGAGTTCTGGCCCACGCTTTACGTCATCGACCCGCGCGCGGAGAAGCCGCTCCTGCGCTTCGCGGGCAGCGCCACCGTGTCGCAGCTGGAGAAGCTCTTCGAGGACGGCGAGCGCGCCTACAAGGGCGGCGTCACCGGCGCGGAGGCGCTGCTGGCGCGCGGTGACGCGCTCCATGCCGAGGGCCGCTCCAGCGAGGCAATCGAGACGCTGACGGAGGCCCTGGCCGAGGCGCCCGCCGACTGGTCCCGCCGGGGGCGCGCCCTGGAGTCGCTCATGACGGCCATGTACGGCGCGATGCAGGTGGAGCCGTGCGCGAAGAAGGCGCTCGAGCTGCTTCCGGGCACGCCCCGCTCGCTGTCGTGGGCCAACGCCGCGATGTTCGGCCTGATGTGCGCGGTGTCCATGCCCGAGGACGCGGCCGGGGTGAAGGAGCTGCGCGCTGCCCTGGAGGCCAAGGTGGTGGACGCCATGGGGGCTCCCGTCATCGAGATGTCCGGTGATGACCGCTCGGGGCTGTACGAGGCGCGCCTCATGGCGCGCGAGGTGGCCAAGGACGAGGCCGGCAAGAAGGTCCTCGCCGAGGAGTGGCTGGCCTTCCTGGAGGCCGAGGCCGCCAAGGCCCCCAACCCCGAGGCCCGCGCCGTCTTCGACTCGCACCGCATGGGCGCGGCCATGAAGCTGGGCACGCCCGAGCGCGCCATCCCCGCGCTGGAGCAGAGCGAGAAGGACCTGCCCCAGGACTACAACCCGCCCGCGCGCCTGGCCACGCTGTACCGGACCGTGGGACGGCTGGACGACGCGCTCGCCGCGAGTGACCGCGCGCTGGCCCGGGTGCAGGGTTCGCGTCGGCTCAGCGTGATGTCCGGCCGGGTCGACATCCTCATCGCGCGCAAGGACAGCGCCTCCGCGGTGAAGACGCTGGAGGAGGCCCTCGCCTTCGCCAAGACGCTGCCCGCCGTGCAGACGTCGCCGCGCATGGTGAAGAACCTGGAGAAGAAGCTCGCCGGTCTCCAGGCCGAGGCCCAGCCCGCGCCCAAGTAGCCCGCGGGGCTCAGCGCGCCGTCGTCCGAGCGGCGGCGGCGCGCGTGTCCAGGTCGAACAGCTCGTAGGAGTCCACGGGGCAGTGGCTCATGCCTCCGTCGACGAAGACCAGCGCCGCCTGGGTGTCTCGCGGTGGCGGCGGCGCGCCGTGGGCGCAGTCCACCCGGGTTCCATCCGTCACCAGGTTTCGCACCACGCCGTCGCGCGGCGTCAGGTTCGTGACGCCCATCAGCTCCAGCACCCGCTTGTCGCGCGTGTGGCCCACCACCTGGGTGAGCCCCCTGGGAAGTCGCCTCGGGTCGAAGCGCCGGCGCGGCGTCTGTCGGGTGCGCTCGGCGTCGTCGGGCTTCAGGCTGGGGCGCTGGTAGAAGATGCCTGTGCCCTCGCCCCGCGCGGCGTTGCCCGGCTGGTGCAGGTGGGGCACCTCCAGCGGTCCGCCCTTCCACCGCGCCACCGCGTCATCCACCGCGCCGTTGAGCGCGCGCGCCACCGCGTCCGCGTCCGCGTGCTGCTCGGGGGCGAGCCCCACCAGGTCCAGGTCCTCCCGCGTCACGCCCGCGTGGAGCACGACGAGCCCGGGGCCCGCGGCGTGGGCGGTCCGGAAGCGCCGCGCGCGCAGGAGGAACTCCACCCACGTGCGCTGCGGCTCACGGAAGTTGCCGAAGTCGCGCGCCACCAGCTCCGCGGTGGGCACCTGGGGCCAGCGCTTCAAGAAGGCCTGCTCACCCGCCTCGTCCGTGTGGCCCTTCTGGTAGACGCGGTCCGCCTCCGCCTGCGCGGTGGCGAAGCTCGCCGCGTCGAAGCCCGCGAGCTCGCCCACGCGGCCCAGGTCATGATTGCCGAGCAGCAGGGTGACCTGGTCCTCCGGGTGCGCGGAGAGCCACGCCACCAGGGCCAGCGCGCTGTCCGCGGCGCGCTGACGCTCCTCGGGTGGACCCCAGTCGAAGTGGTCCCCCACGGAGACGAGCTGGACGTCGGGCAGGAGCCAGCCCTCCGCGCTCAACAGCCCGTGGTGGTCGAGGATGCCCAGCACCTTGTCGAAGTCCGCCTGCGGGTCCCCCATCACGAGGCGGCGACGCCGGAGGACGCCCTCGGGCGGGGCGGAGAAGGGGCCCGAGTCCAGCGCGTGTCGGGCGCGGGCGCGGGCGGGCGCGCGCGTCATCAGGACGTCTGGAAGAAGCGCGCGATGAGGGCCGAGCGGCTCTCCACGTGGGCCTTGGCGAGCAGGTGCGTGACGTGGACCTCGACGGTGCGCTCGGCGCAGCCCAGCCGGCCGGCGATGGACTTGTTCGTCTCGCCCTGGACGATGTGCGTGAGCACCTCCGACTCGCGCGCGGTGAGCGACCAGCGCGCGGCCAGGGCCTGCACCCGCGCCGCGGCGCTCGAGGCCGTGCCCGTGTCGATGGCCAGGTAGTGCGGAGGCAGCCCGGGAGTACGCAGCGGCGTGAGCGTCAGCGGGCCCGAACAGGGCACCCCCTGCGCGCCCCGGCGCAGCTGCTCCATCAGCTCCGGCTCACCACGGTCCAGCCACACGCGGCCCGCGCTGTTGGCGTGCACCACGCGGCCGCTGCGGCTGACCACCCAGGCGGCGCGCCCCAGGGCCTCCATCGCCACCTCCAGCGCGGTGGACATCAGCCCCGACTCGCGCAGCCGCGTCTCCATCGTCAGCCGCCGCTGCAGCGCGGGCGTCAGCGCCTGGAGCACGCGCTGCTCGCGCTCGGTGAAGGGCTCCTCGCGCATCAATCCCATCCAGCCCAGCAGCGCGGGGCCCTCGCACACCAGCGTGCGCAAAAAGGCCATGCGCTCCATCCCGAGCTGGCGATACACCGCCCCGGAGCGCACGTTGACGCGGTCTCGCTGCGCCTCCAGCTCCGCCTCGCTCAATCCCAGACGCCGCCCCACCTCATACGCGGGCAGGTCATGCAAGGGCATCTGCCGCGCCTCGGACTCCTGGAGCGAGCGGAAGTGCAGCGCCCGGTTGCGCTGTGCGGGCGCGGGACGTGCGGGGTCATACCAGCCCCAAAGACTCTCCCGGTCCGACAGGAAGGTCTCCAGCGCGTCGAAGACCGCCTCCGTCGGCTGCGGGAAACCCGAGCTGTGGGAGTAGCTGACGTGGTAGCGGTCAGGTCCTACATCCACGCCGTAGGCCACCGCGCGCTCCGCCTTGAGCGTGTCGCGCAATGCCTCCAGGACCATGGGCAGGGACTCAGACCCCGGCTCCGCCTCGACGAGCAGGGCCTCCAGGTCCGCCAGGATACGCTGTTCCTCGGAATTCAAACGAATCAAGGTATCCTGAGTATACGATGCCAATGAGTGGCTCCCACTATCCCACCCAGACGTGGAAGTTGTGAGCTGTTGAGCATTGAGCTGCGACATGCCCTGGAGTCTGAGATGTCCGGGTGGAATCCGACATCAGGGGTTCCCCGCATGGTATTCCTCTTGCGCTCGAGGAGACAATGAGGGGCAGGCCCACCGGGGGGGAGGGCCTTTCGCGGTAGGTTTCATGTGAGCGCGCGCCGGGGTCGAAAGTCGATGCCCGGCGCGTTGCCCTTGAACCCCGCACCTCCCCGCACCGCGTAGCGCCCGACGCACTTCCTGGGACGTCCGCTTCGCGCCTGGGGCCTGTCCTGGCCTCCCAAGGCCGCGAAACATCATGTGTCCCAGGCTCGGCACGTCACTGGCTAACTGATTCATGTAAATGAATTCCTTCCGTGAAATTGCACGGCGTCTCGTCATGCTTTCACGTCGAACGAATGCTCATTCATCAGGGAGGGTGTCTGGAATGACGACCAGGAGCTCGGCGCGTGCGTTGGGAATGGCGGTGTTGTTGGCGGTGACGGGGTGCAGGACACCCGGGGCGATGGGCCATGGCGGGATGAGCGCGTCGGAGGGCTCGTCGGATGGCTCGGGTTCCGGCTCGGGCTCGGGGGACTCGTCGAACGGGTCCGGTGACTCGTCGAATGGTTCGGGGGACTCGTCGAACGGGTCTGGGGACTCGTCGAACGAGTCGGGGGACTCGAGCGAGCGGACCTCGCACAGCTCGGAGGAGGGCGGCTCCAGCGAGTCTCGCTCCAGCGACCGCAGCGAGACGGGGACCAGCGAATCGGAGAGCGGTGGGGAGGGGAAGGAGTCGCGCTCGGAGACGAGCAACAGTGACAACAAGGACGGGCGCGTGGTGTCGGCGACGACGGTGGCGGCCACGGTGATTGGGCTGGGCGTGGTCATCTGGCGCGTCGTGGCGGCGGCGGAGCGCCGCAAGGGGCCTCCTCCCGAGGAGGTGGGGCGCGCGGCGCAGGTGTATCTGCAGTCGAGGACGCACCAGCTGCGCGAGGACCTGGCGCTGGGCGCGGGGCCCACGGTGGAGGACCTGGCGGCGGCGGCGAGCATCCGTCGGGAGAACCTGCCGACGTTCGGCCGGCTCCTGCGCGCGCACCGGCGGGAGCTGCTGGCGATGGCGGACACGCGGACGCTCACGGCCGAGCGCGCGCTGGCGTGGCTGGCGCGGGTGGGGGAGCTGGCGCGAACGGACCCGAGGCTCGATGAGGACCGACGCGCGTTCCTCGCGGTGCATGGGGAGGAGGTGGCCGCGGAGGTGGCGCGGTGAGCCGCGGCGTGGTGTGGCTCGTGGTGCTCCTCGCGCTGCCCGTGTGGGCACGAGCGGCGGGGGTGGTGCGCGAAGGGGGCTCGGAGCCGGGGGCCTCCCCGAACGAGGACTCGCTGGCGGCCCGGGTCCACGCGCTGTCCCGCGCGGGACTGGTGCTGCGAGACGCCGCGGCACGCGACGCCGTGCTCGTGCGTGAGGTGGAGGCGGGACTCCAGTCCCTGCCCCCCGCGATGAGGCGCTTCCCGGGCGGCCCGCTGGAGCTGGTGCTCCACGCCGAGTCCTCGCCGTTGGGCCTGGGAGACGGAACGCAGACACACCCCGACTGGTCCGAAGGCCACGCGCGCTTCCATCTCTACCGGTACGCACCGTCGAAGGACCGTCGCGCCACGCTGCGCCTCTCCCGGCTGACGGACGAGGACGCCGAGCGACTGTGGCGGCGTCGCGCGGTGGTGCACGCGGTGACGCAGCGGTGGGAGGACGTCTTCGCCTGGAGTCGAGAGACACGGTGGCGCCGGTTGTCCGGCTGGATGAAGCCCTTCGAGCGTCCCCTGGTCTGGAAGGAGCAATCACGCCTGCACTACGCGGGCGCCTTCAGTCGCGAGCGAGGTCAGCACAGCGCGGCCCTGGACCTGGTGACGTTCGCCGAGGAGCTGTTCGTCCCGGTGGAGTCCCTGCGCGAGGACGCGCTGTCCGTGGACGAGCAGGTGCGCTGCCAGGAGTTCTCCAAGACGCGCGCGCTGACGGAGTTGCTGGAGTCCTCGGGCCTGGGCGCCTGGCCCGTGCGCGCACCCTGTCCCGCCTTCGATGCCTGGGCCGAGCGCGACCTGCTCTCCCACCTCGAGGTGCTCATGGTCGCCGCCACGGGGCGACAGCCCGAGTCCCTCTTCGGACATCTCCTCCTGCGTCCGGTGTGGCGCGAGGGCGCCCAGGTGCGCGGCCCCTCCTTCGAGCGTGTGGTGCAGCTCGTGGCCCTCACGGGCATGGAGCCCAAGGGCCTGAGCTACGTGGTGAAGGGGATGACGGGGAGCTACGACACCGTCTTCCTCACCGGCACGCTGGGCGACCTCGCGCACGAGTCGCTCGAGCTCGAACAGCGCACCATCCGCCGCTTCCGCCTGCGCCTGACGCACGGTGAGGAGACGCGGATGCTCGAGCGCATCTGGGAGCTCGAGCGGCGCGGGTACATGGGCTACTACTTCTTCACCGACAACTGCGCGAGCGCGCTGCTCTTCCTGCTCAACGGTGTCCTGGAGAATGACCGTCAGGTGCGCCCGCCCGGACTCATGTGGGTCCTGCCCTCGGCGACGCTGGATGTGCTCGCGAAGCTGGAGGTGCTCGGCAAGGCGGGGCCCGCGGGCCCGCTGCTGGAGCTCATCCCGGACGCCTTCGAGTCCACGGGAGAGCGCGCCGCGCGAGCGGACAAGACGCGCCGCGAGGCCCTGGAGTCGCTCTCCGGACACGTGGACGCGCGAGCCTTGTCACGCCTCCTGTCCCTCCACGCGCAGCTGCAATCCCGCGAGCCCGAGGTCCGAGGCGAAGCCTACGCCGCGCTGCCGCGAGTCGTGACGGCGGTGCTCGACACCGCGACCCCCTCCGCGCGCGCCACCGTGCGCCAGACACTCCACGCCTACGTGGCCCACGCGGTGCGGGTCGAGCGCGCGGCGGTGGACCGCATGGACGGCGAGCGGCTGCGAATCGAACGCCAGCGATTGCTGGCCCTGAGGACGCCCGTGGCCGGCTCGGCCGAGGCGGGGATTCGCGAGCGCCAGCGGGTCTTCGAGCGAGAGGACGCGCTCCAGCGCAAGCTCGCGGTGCTGGACCGCACGGCGCTGCTCCAGCAGGCCCTGGCCACCGCGCCCCGTCGTCCACCGACGCCCGAGGAGCTGAAGGTCCTGGTCCGCGCCGAGCGCACCGAGGCCACCTTCATCCTCGCCACCGACGCCCAGGGCGCACTCAACGACGGCGTGTTCGCGGACGTGGACGCGGTCGCCTTCCTCGGTGAGGACCGTCGCCGCAAGGTGGCGGACGAGACGCGCTGGGCGGCCTCGGCGCTGCGCGAGTCGGGCGCGGCGCGCACGGTGGTGAGCGTGGGCGTGGGCTTCCCCGACACGGGCGCCGTGCGCCCCCTGGTCAGCGTGCGCACCGCGGGCCTCGCGGAGGCGCTGGGCGACGCGCGCCAGCACGGCTTCCAGGCGAGCAGCGAGCTGCGCGTCCTCGACGGCGAGCTCTCGCTGGAGCCGCGCTGGGGACCGCCGCGCGTGGTGTCCACGGACATGACGCTGGTGGGCTACCGCACCTTGCAACGAGAGCCGCTCGCGCTGCGTGGCTCCGCGTGGGACTCGCTGGGCTGGGGCGCGGAGGCGCGCGTCGCCACGGACACGGCGCGCGCGGAGCCCTACCGCGCCACCGTGCAGGCGGAGGCGCTGGTGGTCATCGACGAGGCCGCTCGCTTCTCGCGCTTCACGGCGGTGGGCGTGGGCGGGCTCGCGAGGATGCACTGGAGCCAGACCTCCCTCGCGCCCGCGGCGGGGCCTCGCTTCTCGCTGACCCACCGCACGGGGCTGCCGGGCTCCGGCGCCAACGCGGTGCGCCTGGAGGCTGCCTACGCACCCACCTGGCGCCTGGGCGACGCGCGCCTCACGCACGAGGCGGGCGCATGGCTCCAGGTGGAGCTGTGGCTGGGGCGCGCGGGGCCCTTCGGCGTGCTGCTCACTCCTCGCGCACAGGCCCGGTGGGAGGGCTCACTCGCTCCACCGTCACGTCGGGATTCACCCGCACCGTCGACGTGGTGGTCCGGTATGTCGGACCGTCGGCTGCTAGTCGGGTTGGAGCTGCGCTGAGGTCCTCGGTGAACAGGGGGCGGCTGGCCGCGCCCGTCACGGCGCCGATGAACGTGCCGATGACATGCAGCGCTATCCAGCCTCCGAAGCCCAGCCCGGAGAAGATGCGCAGCGAGTTGTTGCCGGCGAAGAACGACAGCCCCGCGAGGATGGCGGGCACGGCGATGGAGCTCACCACCGCCGCGGCCAGCGCGCGCTTCAAGGTGCGCGCATGGAAGCCGCCGAACACGCCGCCGATGAGCCCGTTGAAGAGCGGCACGAAGAAGACGACGAGGCTGGTGAGGACCATCGTCACCACGCTCACGTCGAAGCGGTTGTGCTTGAGGTGGATGCCATCGGGCTTCATCCCGATGCCCGGCGGCAGCTCCGCGTAGGAGAACTCCCGGTGTACGTCGTGCACATAGGGCGGAGGCGAGGTGCCCTTGTCGGTGCGGACCATCTCCATGGGGTACGAGCCTTTCGCTGCGGGCGCGGTGCACCCGACTCCCGTTCAGGTGGGGCTGGCGGCGGGCATCGGGAAGGGCCGCTGACTCCACCGGAGGGCGGGCCGGCTGGGTGGCCCCAGGCTCCTTCCAGGGAACAAACCCGGGAAAACCGCTTCCGTGCCCCGAGGGGCGGACGTGGTGGGGCTTGGCGGCCCGCCGTCTGCGGCTATGCTGCCGCGCCCGGTAGTCCCCTCACGTCCGTACGGAATTCCCATGAGCCTTCGTCGAGCCCTGCTGACCGTCGTCCTGTCCTCCACCGCCCTCCTGTCCGCCTGTGCCCTGCGCCCGACCTACCGGGAACTGGTGGCGCCCAACGCCGCCGAAGTCACCGCGGGCCAGACGGTGGCGCTGCGCGTGGTGGACGGCGCTGGCAAGCCCGTGCAGGGCGCCAAGGTGCGCGCGGGCGAGCGCCGCACGCGCATGAACCTGATCAGCGACGCGGACGGCCTGGTGACGCTGGAGACGAACGCCGACCTGCTGAAGGAGAACCCGCTGGTGGAGGTGGTGCTCCCCAAGGGCGTGTCGCAGTACCGCCTGCAGCTCGTGCCCTCGGGTCAGTCCCCCGCGGAGCAGGCGCCCCAGGCCCCCGCGGCCCCGGAGCCGGCGCCCGCC
>NZ_SRLW01000709.1:0-461 GCF_006518215.1 Myxococcus sp. AB025B | reverse complement strand
GTTCAGACCGAAGCCAAGGTCACGCCCGGCACTGTGAATGGCGCCATGTCGGTGCTGATGGAGTATCAGTGACGAACGGCGGCGCGGATGCGCTCGGCTGTCAGCTTCCGTCCTTGGTTTCCTTAGGCTTAGGCCCAAGCGCAGGGCCGCCGCCTCCGCCCGATCGGATGGGGCCAGCGTTGTCCTTTGGTCGCTCGAGGCTTTCACCTTTGCTGTTGTAGCCGCCAGGACGTTCCGGGCGATTTCCAGAGATGTCCACCCGTGTGGCGGGGTCGTGCGCTTTGCCGCCGCTGTCTGTGCCGCCACCAGATGTGCGTCCCCCGGAGTCGCCGCCACCACCGGACTTGTTTCCCGAGGTTGATGTCCCTGACTTCGTGCCCGGGCTCACCGGCTTTACGCTGTCGCTAGCATGCGCCCATGCGGCGGTCAGTATGGTCAGCAGTGCAATCACTCGCTTCATG
>NZ_SRLW01000708.1:0-462 GCF_006518215.1 Myxococcus sp. AB025B | reverse complement strand
TACAAGCACGAATTGCTTGAGCGTCGTCTATTTCTACTTCGCAAGCATGGCAAGAACCCATTAAGCAGCCCGTAGGAATAGTTATCCCACATCGAGCGGCTACATCTAAGATTAATTCTCCAACTTCCGCCTCGGTGGTGATATCGTCTGGTAAAAACTGTACAGAAACCATACTTTTTACTTCAAAATATCGTTTAAATTCAAATGAGCTTCAATGTTAGTTGCTAAAGTGTCCAGCATACTTTCTCTTTGCTCTCGATAGTTGGGAATACCAGTAGGTAAAGACTTCAAGCCTCTTTGTTGGCGCAGACGATTTAGCCAAGCACGCCGCCACGCCCCATTATCAAACAACCCATGCAAATAACTACCCCAAACTAATTGGTCGTTATCTACTAACCCTAGATTAGAATCATCAAATAAAGGCTTATAGTTGCTTGCCATAGCATCCGGTTCAATTAAACG
>NZ_SRLW01000707.1:0-463 GCF_006518215.1 Myxococcus sp. AB025B | reverse complement strand
CGCGCGCACCGTGCCGTCCTCGAGCACGGCCAGGGTGAAGTCGAAGCCCGCGGCGAGCGCGACCGCGCCCTTCAGCCCGGGGACCTGCTCGGGCGTGAGCCCCGGCTGCGTGTGCCCCCGGCCGAGCTGTCCGTGGAAGTTCGTCCCCCACGCCCACACCGTGCCGTCTTCACGCAGCGCCAGCGAGTGGAAGTCTCCGGCGGCCACCGCCACCACGCTGGCAAGGCCAGCCACCTGCATCGGCGTCGCGCGGTCGGTGGTGGTGCCGTCCCCGAGCTGCCCGGAGCTGTTGCTGCCCCATGTCCACACCGTGCCATCCGCGTCCAGCGCGAGCGAGTGGGCAGCTCCGGACACCACCGACACGATGGCCTCCAGCGCCGCCAGCCGCACCGGCGCCAGCCCCTGGAGGGACAGCGCCGCCCCGCCAAGCTGGCCGGCGCCATTGCCGCCCCAGGCCCACACG
>NZ_SRLW01000706.1:0-468 GCF_006518215.1 Myxococcus sp. AB025B | reverse complement strand
GCTACCACGTGGTCTGGACCGTCACGCCGGCGCTGCATACGCCGCTGATGGCCGTGACGAATGCCATCTCGGCCATCATCATCGTCGGCGCCATGCTGGCGGCGGGCCTCACGCAAACGGGCCTGGGCCGCACGATGGGCGTGGTGGCGGTGGCGTTGGCGGCAGTGAACGTGTTTGGCGGCTTCCTGGTCACCCAGCGCATGCTGGAGATGTTCAAGAAGAAAGAGCCGAAGGCCAAGGGCGGTCACAACGAGGGAGCCAAGCAATGAGCATGAACCTCGTTACCCTCCTGTATCTGCTGGCGTCGGTCTGCTTCATCCAGGCGCTCAAGGGGCTTTCTCACCCGACCACGGCGCGGCGCGGCAACGCATTCGGCATGACCGGCATGGCCATCGCCGCCGTCACGACCATTGCGCTCATCTACAAGCTCAAGGCCGAGATGTTTGCCGGCACCGAGAGCGGTACCTC
>NZ_SRLW01000705.1:0-471 GCF_006518215.1 Myxococcus sp. AB025B | reverse complement strand
TTGATGGACCCCATCCTCGACGCGTTCTCCGTGGCGGTGGCGAAGGTGAAGCTCCAGCCTCCCGTCATCCCGCTGATTTCGAACCTGAGCGGGCGCGAGGCGGGGAAGGAACTCCTGACGCCCCGGTACTGGGTGCGGCATCTTCGTGAGCCGGTGATGTTCGCCCGGGGCATGCAGACGCTGGAGCAGGCTGGCGTGAAGGCCTTCCTGGAGGTCGGCCCGAAGCCCACCCTGGTGACCATGGGCCAGTCCTGCATCACGAAGGAGGACACGCTCTGGGTGGGCAGCCTGCGGCCGGAGCGCTCGGACTGGCAGCAGATGTTGGAGGGGCTCGCGGCCCTTTACGTCGCGGGCGTGCCGGTGGACTGGCGGGGGGTGGACCAGGGCCGCGAGCGCCACAAGGTCGCGCTGCCCGTCTATCCCTTCCAGCGGCGCAATCACTGGATGGACCTCAACGGGTCCACCTGGGAC
>NZ_SRLW01000704.1:0-472 GCF_006518215.1 Myxococcus sp. AB025B | reverse complement strand
GCGCACGACCGATCGCGCTGAGAAGTCGAAGCTCTACACCGACGCGCAGAAGCGCATCTGGGAAGACGCACCGTGGGCCTTCCTGGTGACGGAGAAGATCGTCTACGCGCGCTCGAAGCGTCTGTCTGGCGCCTATGTGGCACCGGACGGCTCGTTCAGCTTTGAAGACGTCGACATCAAGCAATAAGCCTCATTGCCGTACCGGCCCGCGCAATCTTTGCGCGGGCCATTGAATTGCCGCCTGCGGTGGATTTGCCATGCTGAACTACTTCATTAAACGTGTGCTGGGCGTGATCCCGACACTGCTGATCGTGGCAGTGCTGGTGTTCCTGTTCGTGCATCTGTTGCCCGGCGACCCGGCGCGTTTGGCCGCCGGCCCCGAAGCGGACGAGACGACGGTCGATCTCGTACGCAAGGACCTGGGCCTGGACAAGCCGATGCACGAGCAGTTCGTGCGCTTCTTCGCCAACGC
>NZ_SRLW01000703.1:0-474 GCF_006518215.1 Myxococcus sp. AB025B | reverse complement strand
GAGCGGCCACAGCGTGTTGATGCCGCCCAGCGGATCGACCACGCCCTGGTACAGGAAGTAGCCCCACAGTGCGACGGTCGCAGCCGTGGCAATGAGGTTGGCGACGAGCGAATCCGTGCGCTTGAGTGCCGGCACAAACGTGCCCAGCAGATCCTGCAGCATGAAGCGCCCGGCGCGCGTGCCTGCGTCCACGGCGGTCAGGATGAACAGCGCCTCGAACAGAATCGCAAAGTGGTACCAGAAGGCCATCATGGCCTGGCCGCCCACCACCTGGTGCAGGATGGGCGCCATGCCCACAGCCAGCGTCGGGGCGCCGCCCGCACGGGCGAGGATGGTGTTTTCGCCGACGTCCTTGGCGGTCTGGATCAGCACGTCAGGGGAGATGACGAAGCCCCAGGTGGACAGCGTGTGTGCCACCGTATCGGGCGTCGCGCCCACCAGTGCCGCAGGGCTGTTCATCGCGAAGTACACGCC
>NZ_SRLW01000702.1:0-476 GCF_006518215.1 Myxococcus sp. AB025B | reverse complement strand
ATTGGTAGGACAGTGTGCCAGCGAGTTTGTTGCAATGCAGCATTGAAAGTGGGCGAAGCGCCGCATTGGCGCCTGGTCTTGGCGCAAAGTTTGCAATTGCGCGCGACTGTCATGGAGACACCGTTGGCAAGCGGCTACACTGCCGCGACAGGCGCGCTCCGCTGTGGCCCGCCTCTCTGCGTTCCCGTTCCCCGTTGTGTACTTATGGAGGTCGTTATGGGTTTTTTTGACTTCATCAAAGAGGCTGGCGAGAAGCTCTTCCACGGCAGCGCTGCAGCCGCGCCGGCCGATGCGTCGGCGGATGCCGATGCCGCCAAGGCAGCCGACGATGCAAAGGGCCAAGCCATCCAGGACTACATCGCGCAGCAGGGCCTGAGCGCCACAGCGCTGTCGGTGCAGGTGGAAGGCGATGCTGCCAAGGTGTTTGGCGTAGCGCCGGATCAAGCCACGCGCGAGAAAATCATCCTGTGCTGCGG
>NZ_SRLW01000701.1:0-476 GCF_006518215.1 Myxococcus sp. AB025B | reverse complement strand
TGGGTGTCCTCGATGGAGATGATTCGCTCTTCGTGTGGAATCTCGCCAACGAGCGCGTTGAGAAAGGTGGTTTTGCCGGACGATGTGCCACCGGCGACGAGCACGTTCTTGCGCTGCCGCACCATGGTCGACAGCGCGTGCGCGAGCCCGTCGTCGGAGACGTCGGGCGGGAAGATGATCTGATCGTCGTCAGGGTTGCGCGCGACGGAAGAAGAGAACGCGCCCATCGCCGTGTAGTCGGAGAGCGTCAGGTTCTTTTCACGGTGACGGCGAATGCTGAGGGCGTGCCCGTCGATTGCGGTCGGGCGCATGACTGCGGCGATCCGCAGCCCCTTATGGCCGGCGTTGATGATCCCTTGATCGGTGCCTTTGACCGCCGATTTCTCAACCGACGAAGCCAGCGCGCGGATTGCGCCTTCAAGCTTCTTGGGCTCCAGCATGAGATCGAGACGCTCCAATCGGCCCTTGCGTTCAAC
>NZ_SRLW01000700.1:0-476 GCF_006518215.1 Myxococcus sp. AB025B | reverse complement strand
CCGGACGTTGCGCCGCACCCTGGCGGAACAGCTCAATGCGGAACTGCTGCGCGCCTATCAGGACAACCAGACCGAAGGCGCCTACTCGCCCGATGCCGTGTCTGCAGGCAAGCGTGCGCTCAAGAACATCGCCCTCGGTTATGTGGTGGAAACCGAAGCCCCCGAAGCGCTGGCCCTGGCCGAACGGCAATATGCCGGCGCCACCAACATGACCGACCGCATGGGCGCCCTCTCGGCGATGGTCAACAGCTACGCCCCTGGCCGGGAAGCCGCACTGGCCGATTTCTACACGCGCTTCGCCGACGACGCCCTGGTCATCGACAAGTGGTTCTCGCTGCAAGCCATGCAGCCGGGCACCACCGGCAAGCCAACGCTGGAAACCGTTCGAGCCCTGATGACTCATCCGGCCTTTACGCTGCGCAACCCGAACCGAGCGCGTTCGCTCATCTTCAGCTTCTGCTCGGGCAACCCAGCGC
>NZ_SRLW01000006.1:0-82705 GCF_006518215.1 Myxococcus sp. AB025B | reverse complement strand
GGGCTGGCGGGGGGCCTCCGTTGAGGTCCTTGCGGTGGTGTGGGCCGCGTGCCTGTCTTCGGGGCTTCCTCCGGACAGGGCGCGCGTGTAGAGTGCGCCGCCTTTTTCATGGGCCCGGCTTCACGGGAAGTCTGGCTGACTTCGTCTCAGGAAGGTCTCGGCAGTGAGCGACGAGAAGAACGGTTCCAATGCGGGCGGTCCGGGTGGGATGGGCGGCCCCAAGAAGCCGAAGGCCACCTTCGGTGACGTGATGCTCGGCATCCCTTCGGGCGGCAGCGGCCGTGGCGAGGGTCCTCGCGGCGGCGGCGAGCGCGGCGGTCCCGGTCAGGGCCGTGACGCGCGTCCGCGCTCCGACGGAGGGGCTCCGCGCGACGAGCGCCGTCCTCCTCGTGGCCAGGGCGGTCAGGAGCGGGGTGGAGGCGAGCGCCGCGGTGGCGGCGAGCGCCGTCCTTCCGGTCCCATGGTCGTCGTGAAGCGCGCGTCGGGCGCCATCGAGACGCGAGGCCCGGTGGGGGAGAACCCCACCGAGGCGACCGCGACCGCCGAGGCGACCACCGCGGAGGCCGAGGCCTCCGGCGCGCCGACGACGACCTCCGCGCCGCGCCCTGTGACGCCGACGCCGGCGCCTTCCTCCGCGCTGTACGAGGAGGTCCCCGAGTCCGAGTCCTTCGCCGAGATGTTCGAGGCGCAGGCCAAGGAGGGTGGGGCGCCGGGCCGCCGGGGCGTGCGCCTGGGCGAGAAGGTCAAGGGCACCATCTTCCAACTCGGCGCGGACACCGCGTTCGTGTCGCTGGAGGGCGCGTCCAAGAGCGAGGCGATGATCGAGCTGCGCGAACTCAAGGACGACGAGGGCATCCTGCGCTACGGCGTGGGTGACAGCCTGGACGCGCACGTCATCGAGGTGGGCGCCAAGGGCATCGTGCTGAGCCGCGCGCTGGCCAAGGGCAGCGCGTCCATGGCGATGCTGGCCGAGGCCCGCGCGTCGGGCATGCCCGTCGAGGGCATGGTGCTGAGCGTGAACAAGGGCGGCGTGGAGGTCGCCATCGGCGACGTGCGCGCGTTCTGCCCCATCAGCCAGCTGGACCTGCGCTACGTCGAGAAGCCGGACCAGTTCATCGGCGAGAAGCTCAAGTTCCGCGTCACCGAGGTCCGGGACCGCAACGTGGTGCTCTCGCGCCGCTCGCTGCTCGAGGACGAGCAGCGCCAGCTGGCCGCGGAGACGCGCAAGAACCTGGGCGACGGCAAGGTCGTCAAGGGCAAGGTCACCGGCGTCCGGGACTTCGGCGTGTTCGTGGACCTGGGCGGCGTGGAGGGGATGATCCCCGTCTCCGAGCTCTCGTACACGCGCGTGGGTCACCCCAGCGACGTGGTGAAGGTCGGTGACGACGTGGAGGTGGAGATCCTGCGCATGGAGGCCGCGCAGCCCAACTCCCCCGACAAGAGCAAGCAGAAGGAGCGCATCACGCTGTCCATGCGCTCGCGGCAGGAGGACCCGTTCAAGAAGGCCATCTCCGAGATCAAGGAGGGGGACCGTCTGCAGGGCAAGGTCGTCCGGCTCCAGCAGTTCGGCGCCTTCGTGGAGCTGCGCCCGGGCGTGGATGGCCTGGTGCACATCTCCGCGCTGAGCGACCGCCGCATCGCGCACCCCCGCGACGTGGTGAAGGAAGGCGAGACCATCTGGGTCGCCGTCGAGAAGATCGACGAGAAGGACAAGCGCATCGGCCTGCGCCGCATCTCCGAGGAGGAGGCGCAGCGTCCCCCCGAGGAGCGTCCGGCCGCCTCGGCGGAGAAGGCCGCGCCCGCGGCTCCCGCGGCGCCCCGTCCCAAGGTGGGCCAGGTCGTCGTCGGCAAGGTGGACCGCATCGAGCCGTACGGCGTCTTCCTCGTGTTCGCCGGTGGCAAGGGCCTGCTCCCCGCGAGCGAGACGGGCACCGAGCGCGGCACGGATCTGCGCAAGCACTACGCGCTGGGCCAGGAGGTGAAGGTGGCCATCCTGGACATCGACGCGTCCGGGAAGATCCGCCTGTCCGTCACCGCCGCCGTCCGCGCGGAGGAGCGCGCCGAGGTGGAGGCCTGGCAGAAGACGCAGCAGCCGCAGGGCGCGGGCAAGAAGGGGTTCGGCACGATGGCCGACCTCTTCAGCAAGCTGCGCAAGTGATTCGCACCGCGCGCTCGAGCACGTGTTGGATGCGTGCTCGGGTTCGCTCGAAATAGATGTTGCAGTCCCCGGCGAGGGGCGGTACTACCTCCCTCGCCGCTGACGCGGGGTGGAGCAGCCTGGTAGCTCGTCGGGCTCATAACCCGAAGGTCGCAGGTTCAAATCCTGCCCCCGCAATTCAGGAAGCCAGAGGTCCGGTGAATCAAAGCCGGACCTCTGGTGTTCAAAGGCAGACATCAACATGACGCGGGGTGGAGCAGCCTGGTAGCTCGTCGGGCTCATAACCCGAAGGTCGCAGGTTCAAATCCTGCCCCCGCAATGATGTTTCAAGAGACCCCATCCTCCCGCTCCGGAGGATGGGGTTTCGCTTTTTCAGGCGTCCTGCTCCGCGAGTTCCACGTGCCGTTGCCCAGGCTCGCGTCGAGCTTTCGCCAGAGCGGGCTCCGAGTCCCGCCTGTCTCCGCCGCGACACTTTGTCCGCCGTGCGGGTCATCCCTGACTTGACTCTGGAGAAACTGGGTTGGTCCGTCCTCACTGGAATGTGCGCCAGGGACATTGCAACCCTCTGTTCTTGCTGAAGAAATTTTGCGCTGGGTCTCCCGTGCCCATGAAAATCTCCCGCGAGCGTAGAAAAAACGGCTTTGTCGCCTTTCAACCTACATCAGTAAAGGCACTAATCTCTTCAACAGGTGACAATTTGTCACCTGGAGGCCTTCCCGAAGAGATCCGTGTACCCGGTGAGCTGTCCGGGGCGCGCAATACCCGTCTCTTCGGGGTGGCTTCCTACCCCCGCGCTTTCCCAAGGGAGCACCCCCACGTGAGAAGGTTGGTTGCCAAGCTGTCCGGCCTGGCGCTGGTACTTTCGGGTACCGGTTCCTTCGCTCGGACGCTGCCGAACTACGACGCATACCTGGAAGCCAAGCCCGCGGAGCCCAAGTCCGCGAAGCTCAAGTCCGCGGCTGGTGACACGAGTGCGCGTGTCTCGCTGCCCGCGGCAGGCTCGAGTGCTCCTCGCTTCATCTGGGCCCGGACCACGGACGCGCAGAAGTCGCAGCGTGCGAAGCTCGCCAAGATGTCGCCCGAGGCCGCGGCGCTCTCGCAGTTGAAGGACTACGCCTCCGACTTCGGTCTCCGCTCCTTCGAGGAGGCCGGCGCGCGCGTCACCTCCGTGAAGCTCCTGGGCAACGCCCGGCTCGTCACGCTGACGCAGGAGTTCGGCGGCGTCGAGGTGTTCCGCAACAACGTGACGGTGCTGCTCGACAAGGGCAACTCCGTGGTGGGCCTGTCCGGCGCGCTGTCCGAGCACGTGTCCACCAGCGCCGTCCCCGAGCGCCTGGCGTTCAAGGGGAACGCGAGCGCCGCCATCGCCGCCGCGTACCAGGACGTCACCGGCACGCGCCTGGACGCGAGCCTGCTGGCGCAGGTCAAGAGCGCGCGGCCTGGAGACCGGTACACGCACTTCTCGCTCGCGACCTACGCGCGTCCCCTGGAAGAGGGGCTGCGCGTCCCGGCCCGGGCCCGGCCGGTCTACTACCCGTTCGAGGACAGGCTCGTCCCCGCGTACTACGTGGAGGTGCAGAGCGGACGCGAGGACAGCCTCGAGTGGGATGCGTACTCGTACGTCATCTCCGCGGTGGATGGGCAGGTCCTCATGCGCAAGAACATGCGCGAGGAGGCCGCCTTCAGCTACCGCGCGTTCGCGGACACCACGCCTCCGTACACGCCGCATGACGGCCCCGCGGGCACCAACGCGAGCCCGCACCCGGATGGCGCGCCCACCGGCTTCCGCCCGGCCTTCGTGCCCCCCGCGCTCATCACGCTGCAGAACGCGCCCTTCAGCCGGAACGACCCGTGGCTGCCCGCGGACGCGACGGTGACCACGGGCAACAACGTGGACGCCTACGCGGACCTGGTGGCGCCTCCGCGCTTCTCCGCCGGCGACCTGCGGCCCACCGTCACCGCGCCCGGCGTGTTCGACCGGACGATGCAGTTCGACATGCGGCCCAACATCAACGACGAGCAGATCGCCGCGGCGACCACCAGCCTGTTCTTCGTGAACAACTGGCTGCACGACTGGTACTACGACTCCGGCTTCGACGAGGCGTCGGGCAACGCGCAGACCGACAACTTCGGCCGCGGCGGCATCGGCGGTGACCCGGTCCTCGCGGAGGCGCAGGACTACAGCGGCACCAACAACGCCAACATGTCGACGCCGGCGGACGGTGCCTCGCCCGTCATGCAGATGTACGTCTTCAACGCGGAGCGCATCGCGACGTTGACGGTGACGGCACCCTCCGAGGTCGCGGGCAGTGTCCCCGTGGGCATCGCGATGGACATGGGGCCGCAGGGCTTCGATCTGACGCGGCCCGCTGTCAACGCGCTGGACGCGGCGGGTCCTGGCTCGACGGACCGTGATGGCTGCAGCCCCCTCACCAACGCCGCGGAGGTGGCGGGGAACATCGCCATCATCGACCGTGGCGGCCCCCCTGAGTGCTCCTTCGTCGTGAAGGTGCAGAACGCGGAGGCGGCGGGCGCCGCGGCCGTCATCATCGCCAACAACGTGGCGGGCGCGGTCGCGAACCTCGGTGGCTCCTCGAGGACCATCGGTATCCCCGTGGTGCTCATCACCCTGCCGGATGCGACCCGCATCCGCAACGCGCCGGGCCTGACGCTGCACCTCAACCGCACCGCGACGTACCGGCCGGATGGCACCGTCGACAACTTCATCGTGGCCCACGAGTGGGGTCACTACATCAGCAACCGCCTCGTCCAGAACGCCGCGGGCCTCACCAACAACCAGGGCCGCGCGATGGGCGAGGGCTGGGCGGACTTCCACGGCCTGCTGATGATGACGCGTCCGGAGGACATCCAGGTCGAGTCCAACGCCAACTGGATGGGCGCCTACGGCCCGGGCGAGTTCGCCACGCGCGCCATCTCGCTGGACAGCGCCTTCTACGGCATCCGCCGGGTGGCGTACTCGTCGGACATGGCGAAGAACGCGCTGACGTTCCGTCACATCATGAACGGGGTGCCGCTGCCCACCACCGCGCCCATCTCTCCGAGCGCCAGCGTCAACGCGCAGGTCCACAACTCGGGTGAGATCTGGGCCACCATGCTCTGGGAGGCGTACACGTCCCTGCTGCGGGTCCACCCGTTCGAGGAGGCCCAGGCGCGCATGAAGCGCTACCTGGTCACCGGCTACATGCTGACGCCGGCCGCGCCCACCTACAACGAGGCGCGCAACGCCCTCATCGCCGCCGCCGAGGCGAATGATCCCGAGGACGCGCAGCGCTTCTGGGCGGCCTTCGCCAAGCGCGGCATGGGCCCGGGCGCCATCTCCCCGCCGCGCGGTTCCACCACGCATGCGGGCGTCGTCGAGAGCTTCAAGGTCGGCGCCTCGCTCGAGTTCGTGGCGCTCACGCTCGCGGACGACTCTCCGACGGGCTCGTGTGATCGCGACGGCGTGCTCGACAACGGCGAGACGGGCCGCCTGGTCCTGACCGTCATCAACAATGGCTCGGTGCCGGCGAACGCGAGCACCGCCACGGTCATCTCCCCGACGCGGGGCATCACCCTCGGCAACAATGGTGTCGTCGCCATCCCCGCGCTGGGCTCCTTCGAGCAGGCGACGGTGTCCGTGCCGGTGACGCTGACGGACGCGGCGCCCAGCACGGTCGCGGAGTTCACCGTCGCGCTCCGGGATCCCGACAGCGCGAACCCCGGAGACGTGGTCGCCTCGATGGCCGCCACGACGAACTACAACGAGGCGCCGGCGACCAGCACCACGGAGACGGTCCAGTCCAACATCCTCCTGCTGCCCTGGGAGATGGAGTCCGCCGAGGGTGGTGGCATCACCGAGCAGTACTTCTCCTTCACCACCCTGGACGCGCGTGGCCTGAACCGCGCGTTCCTCGGGCAGGCCGCGGGTCGCCCCACGGACTTCTGGCTCAAGACGCCGGAGCTGAACGTGGCGGAGACGGGGGACCTCATCGTCCGGTTCGACCATGCCTACCAGTTCGAGACGGGCACCAACCCCACCGTCTACTACGACGGCGCCGTCATCGAGCTGACCCAGGATGGCGGGCAGACGTGGGTGGACGTGGGCGCCCCGCTCTATGGCGGTACGCTGAACACGGCCGCGGGCATCATCAACAACCTGCAGGGCCGTCAGGCCATCGTCGGCACGAGCGCGGGCTTCCCGAACCTGGTGGCCGCCACGTTGAACCTGGGCGCCACGTACGCGGGCAAGACGGTGCAGCTGCGCTTCCGCATCGGCACGGACAACGCGACGGGCACGACGGGTTGGGCCATCGACAACATCGCCTTCACGGGCATCACCAACACCCCGTTCACCAGCCTGGTGGCGGACACGGGCGTCTGCTTCAACCGTCCCCCCGTCACCAACGCGGGTCCTGACCTCACGGTGGACGAGCGCACGCTCGTCACGGTGGCGGGCAGCGGCACGGACGCCGACGGCGATTCGCTCACGTTCCAGTGGACGCGCGTGTCCGGCGCGGCGGTGGCGCTGTCTGGCGCGACCACGCCGACGGTCACCTTCACGGCGCCCGAAGTGGCCGTCGACTCGAACATCGTCCTGCGGCTGACCGTCAGCGACGGCACCCTGACGACCTCCGACACCGTCACGGTGCGCGTGCGCAACGTCAACCGCGCTCCGACGGTGAACGCGGGCGCGGATGGAGCGGCGGATGAGCGCGGCACCGTCACCCTGTCCGGCGCCGCGACGGACGCGGACAACGACCCCCTGACGTACCTCTGGACCCAGGTGTCCGGTACGCCCGTGGCCATCGCGAACTACACGACGCCGACGGCGACCTTCGTCGCGCCCGAGGTGACGGGGGACGAGACGCTGTCCTTCCGCCTCACGGTGTCCGACGGCAAGACGAGCGTGAACGACACGGTGGACGTGGTCATCCACCCCGCGAACCGCGCGCCGGTGGTGACGGCGACGTCCGTGACGGTGAACGAGCGCAGCACGGCCACCCTCACGGCCGTGGCCTCGGACGCCGACGGCGACACGCTGACGTACGCCTGGACGCAGCTGACCGGCACGCCGGTGACGCTGGACAACGCCAACACGGCGACGGCCACGTTCGCCACGGGTGAGGTGGCCGCCAACGCCGTCCTCACCTTCCGCGTGACGGTGTCCGACGGGACGGCCAACGCCACCCAGGACGTGTCGGTGGACGTGCTGAACGTCAACCGCGCTCCGACGGTGAACGCGGGTCTGGATGGCACCGTGGCCGCGCGCGCCACGGCCACGCTGAGCGGATCGGCGACGGACGAGGACGGTGACACGCTCTCGTACACGTGGGTGCAGACGGCGGGTACGGCGGTGGCGCTGTCCAATGCCACCTCCGCCGTGGCGACCTTCACCGCGCCGGACCTGTCGGCCGCCGAGACGCTGACGTTCCGCCTGACGGTGAGCGATGGCAGCGTCATCGCCAGCGACACGGTGGACGTGCAGGTCACCCCGTCGCCGATTCCGAACCAGGACCCGGTGGCGAAGGCCCGCATCATCGTCAATGGTCCCCAGACGTCGCTGACGCTCGACGGCTCGGAGTCCAGCGACCCCGATGGCGATGCCCTGACGTACAAGTGGGAGCAGACGGGTGGCCCGAGCGTCACGCTCAACGAGTCCACCCGCGCGGTGCTCAGCGTGGACGTGCCGGACCTGGACGGCGAGAGCGCTACCTTCAGCTTCAAGCTGACGGTGAAGGACCCCAGCGGCGCCTCGCACAGCGTCACCGTGCAGGCGACGGCCAGGCCCGACGAGGGCGGGGGTTGCTCCTCCACGGGCGCGGGTGCTCCGGCGGGCATGATGGCCCTGGCGCTCCTCAGCCTGCTGCACCGTCGTCGCCGCGTGAGCTGAGCCGGACGCCACCTCTTCTCACAGAGGTGGCACCCTCCGGGGCCGGGTGCCCGACAGGCCCGGACCCGGAGTCGCTCGAGACAGTCTGAAGCAGTCCGACGGCCGGCATCCTCGCGCGAGGGTGTCGGCCGTTGAGCTTTCGCGCGGCAGCGGGCGCTGACTGGTGCACGAATGCTCCCGTGGGGCATGAAGTCCGGACGCGGGCCCGGAGCAGGCTGGAGGCACACGGCGGGCCCATCGCGGGGCCTGCGTGTCGCGCCCCATGCCCCAGCTCGCCACCGCCACCGCGCCGTTCCTGCAGGAAATCGTGGTGCTGATTCTCGCAGGCGCGCTCATGGCCTATGTCGGCCATCGCTTCCGGCTGGTGCCCATCGTCGGCTTCCTGCTCGCCGGCGCTCTGATTGGTCCCAACGCGCTGAAGCTGGTGAAGGACCTGGAGCTGGTGAACTCGGCCGCGGAGCTGGGCGTCATCCTGCTCCTGTTCAGCATCGGCCTGGAGTTCAGCCTGGAGAAGTTGGTGCGCCTCCAGAAGCTCCTGTTCGGCGGCGGCGGGCTCCAGGTGGGCCTTTCGTCCGTGGGGATGATGGGCCTGCTGATGCTGTTTGGCGTGGCGTGGCGGCCCGCGCTCTTCACGGGCTTCCTGGTGGCGCTGTCCTCCACCGCCATCGTCCTCAAGCTGCTGGGAGATAGGGGCGAGACGTCCTCGGACGTGGGGCAGGTGTCGCTGGGGCTGCTCATCTTCCAGGACCTGGCCGTGGTGATGATGGTGCTGCTGGTGCCCGTGCTGGCGGGGAAGGGCGATACGCCGCTCCACTTCCTGGGGGCCTTCGGCAAGGCACTGGGCATCATCGTCGCGGTGCTCGTGGTGGCGCGCAGGTTGATGCCCAGGCTCCTCGAGGTGGTGGCGCGCACGTGCTCACCGGAGCTGTTCCTGCTCACCGTCATCGCCGTGTGCTTCGGCACCGCGTACCTCACCAGCCTCGCGGGCGTCAGCGTGTCGCTGGGCGCGTTCCTGGCGGGGCTGGTGGTCAGCGAGAGCCGCTTCAGCGAGCACGCCTTCGGCGAAATCCTCCCGCTGCAAATCCTCTTCAGCGCCACGTTCTTCGTCTCCGTCGGCATGCTGCTGGACGTGGGCTTCCTCGTGGAGCACCTGCCCGAGGTGCTCCTGGCCATCGTCGCCGTGCTCCTGGTGAAGGTCCTCACCACGGGCATCGCGGTGCTGGCGCTCGGCTACCGCGTGCCGGTGGCGGTGGAGAGCGCGCTGCTGTTGGCCCAGGTGGGCGAGTTCTCCTTCGTGCTGGAGCGCAGCGGCCGTCGGCTGGGCCTGTTCCCCGCGGGGCTGGAGGAAGGCTCGCAGGCGTTCATCGCGGCCACCGTGATGTTGATGGTGCTCACGCCGCTGCTGTCACGGCTGGGCGGCTGGGCCCAGGGGCGGCTCACCCGCAAGGTCCATCGCGCGGTGGCGCAGGCGGGCCCCACCACGGACGAGGCGGAGGCGCTCGCGGCCGAGTCCTTCGCCCGCTACGAGAACCACGTCATCGTCGCGGGCTACGGAGATGGGGCACGCAGGCTCGCGCGCGTGCTGCGCGGCTCGGGCATTCCCTTCCTCGTCTCCACGCTGAGTCCCCCGGGCGCGAACGAGGCGGAGGCCGAGGGGATGGCGGTGTTCCGCGGCGACTACGCCCGACAGCGCACGCTGCGCGTCGCGGGTGTCCAGCGCGCCAAGCTCCTGCTCGTCGTGGATGACGACGCGGCCATGGCCCACCGTGTGGTCGCCGTCGCGCGGATGGAGAACCCGACGCTGCGACTCGTCGCCCGCGTGCGCGCCGTGGCGGACGTGGAGCCACTGCGCGAGGCCGGCGCGGACGTCGTGGTCTGCGAGGAGCTGGAGAGCCTGGTGGCCGTGCTCTCCTCGGTGCTCGAGGACTACCGCCAATCCCCCGAGGACATCGAGGGCCACGAGGACTCCGTGCGTCGCTCCGGCTACGCGGCGCTGCGCAGGTCCGGCGCGCTGGAGAAGCCGCTGCTCGTCTGTGCGCTGGAGAAGGACTGTCTCGGCTCCCGCCGGGTGTCGGTCCGTCCGGGCGCGCCCCTCGTGGGGCTCTCGGTCTCGGCGCTCATCGAACGCGCGGGCGGCGCCCTTGGAGTCCTGGAGCTGCGACGAGACGACGTGCCGCTGACCTCCGTCACGCCCCACACCCTCTTCGAGGCCGGTGACGAGCTGGTGCTCAAGGGCGCCGCGGACGCCTTCGAGCGTTGCGCCGAGCTGTTCCGCACCCCCGCGCCCGAGGGGCTCGAGATGGAGCCCGTGCCCGCCGCGCCTCGCACGTCGGCGGAGCTCATCGACACGCAGGCGACCCTCGAGTTCCTGCCGAAGCCGGGCACAGGGCCTTGTGGCCACCTCGACCGGCTGCGACCCGTGCGACCGAGGACCCGCGGGTGCGAGGAGTGCCTGAAGCTCCACGACACCTGGGTGCACCTGCGGCTGTGCATGACGTGCGGCCACGTGGGGTGCTGCGACGACTCGAAGAACAAGCACGCGACGCGGCACTTCCACGAGTCGGACCACCCCATCATCCGCTCCCTGGAGCCGGGCGAGCGCTGGGGCTGGTGCTACGTGGACAAGGTCCAGCTCGACAGCGAGCCACCCGCGCGCACGTAGCACCGCTGTCGCTTCAGAGCGGCCGCACGTGCTCGGCGAGTCGGCCCGTGGTCATCAACTCCTGGAGCTCGTCGCCCATGCGCTCGCTCTCGGCGACCACCTGGTTCCAGGCGCGGATGCGCGCGGTGTCGCTCATGCGCTCGAAGTCGGTGCGGTCCGGAATCCGTCCTCCGGGCAGGCGCGCCACCAGCTCCGGGGAAGGGGAGATGAGCAGGGCCCTGCGGAAGTTCAGCGGCTTCGCCCGTCGCCAGCGCAGCGCCTTGTCGAACCAGCCCGGCACCACGTACGGATAGAAGTGCGGATAGAGCACCAGGCCCTCGCCCGCGCCGAAGTCCAGGTCCAGGTGGTAGTCGATGACGCCGCCGTCCCGGTACACGCCCGTATGCGCCCCGGGGATGCGCACGCCGCTGAGCACCAGCGGGATGGAGCCCGACGCGATGAGCGCCGGCTTCAGGTTCTCCTTCGTCAACGGCAGGTGGACCGAGGGCAGGTCCTTCTGTCCCACGAAGGGGCTGGTGTCGCCCGCCGTGTCGAAGATGACGCGCCGCAGATGCAGGCTCAGGCTCCGGCGGCTCACTACGTTGCCCATGGCGCACAGCGCCAGCCCGAGCAGCTGCACGCGTGGGTGCTCCACGCCCAGCGGCCCCTTGCACAGCGCGGTGACCACGTGCAGCCGGGCCCACGGGTGGCGGAGGATCTCCTCCACGCCGTCATCGCCCAGGAGCGCGTCGAGGATCCGCTCGCTCGTCTCGCTCACCAGGGCGGGGGAGGGCTTGGGCGGATAGCGCTGGTCGATGTACGCCGCCTCGAAACGATGCAGCGCGGCGACCGGGTCCTTCTGCGCCAGACACGCCAGCCGCCAGCTGCCGATGGAGCTGCCAATCAGGTGCAGCGGACGGGTGCGCCCCTGGAAGAGCCCACCGAAGAGCGCCCGGTCCAGCCCCGCGAGCACCAGCCACTTGGGACCTCCGGAGGCCCCAGGAACGACGTCCACGTCGTCACCACGCAGGCCACGCGCGCGCAGGAGCCGCAGTGCGTCGGGGCCGGCCAGAAGCGTCAGGTTCGATGCCATGTCGACCCGCTACGCTAACAGGGCGACGCGGCGTGCGCGGGACTTCCTCCAATCGTCCCACCCGGGTTGCGGCCGTTGATGCACCACTGCTGTAGTGCGCGCGACGCCATGAAAAAGCTCCCGCCCTCCGAATGGAATCTGAGTCGTCGCGCCTTCCTCGGTGGCACGGCCGCGGCCACCGCGCTGGCCACGCTCGACGCCTCGGCGAGCCCCGACGCGACGAAGTCCCTGCCCGCGCCGTTCGAGCTGGAAGAGGCCACCGTCGCCGACCTCCAGGCCGGCATGCGGGAAGGGAAGTACACCGCGCACGGCCTCACCCAGCGCTACCTGTCGCGCATCGCCGCCCTGGACCGCTCGGGCCCGCTGCCGCTGTCGTCCGTCATCGAGGTGAACCCGGACGCGCTCGCCATCGCGCAGGCCCTGGATGAAGAGCGCAAGAGCAAGGGCGCGCGCGGACCGCTCCACGGCATCCCCGTGCTGCTCAAGGACAACATCGCCACGACGGACCGGATGCAGACGTCGGCGGGCTCGCTCGCGCTCGTCGGCGCGGTGCCTCCTCGCGAGGCCTTCCTCGTCACGAAGCTCCGCGCGGCCGGCGCCGTCATCCTCGGCAAGACGAACCTCAGCGAGTGGGCCAACTTCCGCTCCACGCGCTCGGCCAGCGGCTGGAGCGGACGGGGCGGGCAGTGCCGCAATCCCTATGCGTTGGACAGGACGCCGTCGGGCTCCAGCTCCGGCTCGGGCGCGGCCACCTCGGCCAACTTCTGCGCCGTGTCCGTGGGCACGGAGACGGATGGCTCCATCGTGTCCCCGTCCTCGGCGTGCTCACTGGTGGGCCTCAAGCCGACGGTGGGGCTCATCAGCCGCGCGGGCATCATCCCCATCTCCCAGAGCCAGGACACCGCGGGGCCCATGACGCGCACCGTGGCGGATGCCGCCGCGCTGCTCACGGTGCTCGCGGGCATCGACCCCGCGGACGCGGCGACCGCGCGCAGTGAGGGCCACACCGGGCTCGACTACACGAAGTTCCTCGACGCCGACGGGCTCAAGGGCGCGCGCATCGGCGTCCCGCGCGAGCACTACTACGGCTACCACGCCGCCACGGACGCGCTCGCGGAGCAGGCCCTGGAGGTCATGCGCTCCAAGGGCGCCATCATCATCGACCCGGCGCCCATCCCCAACGTCGAGAAACTCCAGGAGCACGAGTTCGAGGTGATGCTGTACGAGTTCAAGGCCGGCACGGAGGCCTGGCTCGCGAGCCTGGGCGACCAGACGAAGCTGCGCACGCTCGCGGACCTCATCCGCTACAACGAGGAGCACTCGGACCGGGAGCTGCCGTACTTCGGCCAGGAGCTGTTCCGTCAGGCCCAGGCGCGCGGGCCGCTCACCGACGCGAAGTACCGCAAGGCGCTGGCCGCGTGCCGCAAGCTGTCGCGTGAGCAGGGCCTGGACGCGGTGATGCGCAAGCACCGCCTGGACGCGCTCGTCGCCCCCACCGAGGCGCCTCCCAGCCTCATCGACCTGGTGAACGGAGACCACTGGCTGGGCAGCAGCTCCACGCCCGCCGCAGTCTCCGGCTACGCCACCCTCACCGTGCCCGCGGGCTACGTGCGCGGGCTGCCCGTGGGGCTGTCCTTCATCGGTCAGGCCTGGAGCGAGCCCACGCTGCTCAAGCTCGCCTACGCCTACGAGCAGGCCACCCGCCACCGACGTCCGCCCGGCTTCCTGCCCACCGCCGAGCTGCGGCTGCTCGCCGGGCGCTGAGTCGGCGCTACACCGCTCAGGGCGACGCGGCCCACGGCAGCGTCGCCTGCATCACCGCCTCGTGCAGCGCGGCGGTGCGCAGGTGGTTGAAGCGCTGGTACTCCGGGTCGCTCACCATCTGCAGGAAGGCGGCGCGGCTCGGATAGCGCACCAGCATCACCGCGTCCCACGTCTGGCCCGGCTCGGCCACCAGCGGGGTGGAGCAGTCGCCCGCGTACAGCGGCTGCGCGCCCGCCTTCAGCATGAAGGGCATCACGGCGTTCGCGTACTCGGCGAACGAGGCGCGGCCACCCTCCTTGAACTTCACCAGGTTCATCATCACCAGGGGACCGCCGGGGTCTTCCTGGAGAAATCGCTCGATGTCGTTGCCCTGCGGATCGACAGCCACGGTGATGCCTCCTCGCTCCTGCGAATCAATCCGCCCCCCATCGAGACGGCGGGCCATTGTCTCCCAGACGCGCAGTGTGGTGCACCTGGCGCGCCGGCGACTCGGGCCTTTCAAACACTGGGGCCCCCGCCACCCACGACGAGCACGTCGCGAGCGGCGGAGGCCCCGGTCGGAAGCCCGGCGCACCAGGCCCCGGGCTTCACGTCACGGCATCAGCGGTAGTACGGCGACAGCGCGGCCTGGATGCGCGCCAGCAGGTCCTCGGCCTGGATGAGCTCGGTGCCGCTGAGCGTCCCCAGCTGGGCCTGGACCGCGTCGCGGCCCTGGCGCAGGGCCACGTAGGCCGGCAGGCTCTGCATGTTCTTCAGGATGTCCACCATGGCGCGGCGGGACTGGAAGCCGCGCACGCCGTCCACGTTGATGAGGATGCCGTGGATGTCCGCGAGCACCTGCGGCGTGATGGCGTTGTCCTCGCCGGGCGTGGCCGTGAAGCTGCCGCGCGCCGCGAGCGGGTCCAGGTACAGGCGGGACAGCACGCGGCGGGCGAGGTCGTCGGCCACCGCGCCGTAGCCCGGGCCCGCGTCCGGCGGAACCGCGAGCGGAGGACGCACGGCCGCGATGGCGACGTCGTACGCGTACGTCTGGTCGACCTCCACGCCCGAGCGCGCCCACTGCAGCGTCGCGTTCAGGTAGTAGTCGAACGAGCCCGCGAGCAGCGGGAAGGGGAGGACTTCGTACAGCAGCAGCTCCTGCACCAGCGCGTACGTGGAGCCGTAGAAGGCGCCCAGCGGGTCGGAGTAGCGGTCATACGGGTTGCAGTACGGCTCGAGCTCCGTGTCCTCGTCCGTGCAGAACAGCTCCGTGGGCTCGTCCGGCGACAAATCGTACAGGTAGCGGACGGCCTGCACGTCGTAGGACTGCGGCGTGTCCACGAAGATGGCGTCGGGATCGTACACGTACTCCATCACCGAGTTGGAGCGCGGGCTGTTGGGCGCGCCGGTGTACACGAGCGAGCCGGCGAAGTTGTGGCGCAGGCCCAGCGTGTGGCCCACCTCGTGGAGGATGACGTGCGTCAGGTACGCCTCCACCTTCTCCTTCTTCGTGCGCTGCGTCTCCGCCGCGGGCCCCGGCAGCTTCTTGTGCTTGGCCAGCGCGTCGTCGCGCATGGGGGGCAGGGGCATGGCGCACAGGTGGTCCTTGTCGAAGCCGCCCCACGACATGCGCACCGGCTTGCGCGCGTTCTTCAGCTTCGCCGCGATGGCGGCCTGCGCGTCGTCGCCGAACTCACCGTCGGCCAGCTCCAGCCACAGCGCGTTGACGTAGACGGTGGCGCCGCGAATCTCGCTGGTGTTGGGGTTGAGGCGCCAGTCGGCGAAGGCGAAGCCCGCGGACGCGTCCGGGTCGAAGATGATGACGTTCTTGTCGTCGTCCGCGAAGCCCGACGTCGCGCCCACGGAGGCCTCGAACACCTTGAAGCCGAACGCCTGGTTCCAGCCCTCGACGCCCCGCTTCACCGCCGCCACCACGTCGTAGTTGGCGAAGCGCGGGTCGGCCTGCACCTTGTTCACCGTGTCGGTGATGATCCACTTGATGGGCTTCATGCCCGGGCGGATGTTCCACTTCGCCGCCGTCTGGGTGACGTAGCCCGTGTTGGGGAGGATGCGCGGCTCACCGCGGAAGTAGTGCTCCAGCCACGGCAGCTCCGTGGGGGTGTAGCCCTGGCCCTCCTTGTACTGGCGCAGGGCGATGCCCAGCGTGCCGGAGGTGCGGAACAGGTTGTCCTCCAGGAAGTCCGGCGCGGACGGGTCCGGCACGTCCGCGTAGCCGGTGAACACCTGCTCGAACGTGACGCCGTCGGAGATCTTCCGGAAGCGCTGCGCGAAGCTCAGCTCCGTCTGGAAGCGCACGCCGGTCGCGCCGTAGGCCTCGCCCATCACCCCGTAGCGGTTGAGCCCCGCCGTCGGGTCCACCAGGATGTAGCTGTTGGAGCCGCGCAGGACGTTGAAGGCGCCGTAGTCGTTGACGATGGGCCACGCCTCGATGAGCACCTCCGGGTCGAACACGTCGCTCATCGTCTTGCGGTCATCCGCGTCGAAGACGAACAGCTTCCCGTTCTGCTCCTTGAAGCTCACCACGCGCGTGCCCAGCGAGGACGCCGCGCCGTAGTACACCGCGCCGGGGTGCAGCTGCTTGAGGTACGCCGACATGAACCAGCGCTGCCCCAGCTCGCTCTTGCGGATGGCCAGGTAGAAGCTCTCGCCGGAGTTGGACACGGAGCCGTCCAGTCGCTGGACGACCCGGCCCTGCTCCTCGGCGCTCACCTTGCGCGGAACGGCGACGAACGCGTCATCCAGCTCCACCTGCAACGACTCGGCGGGTGCTTCAGGGGTCGGGGGTTGAGGCTCGTTCGCGTCGGATGCGGGACCGCAGCCAACGCCCAGGGCCAAGATGGTGGTGACGGCGCCGAACAGGCCGCGCCGCAGCGGGGAATTCCACCTCATTGTTGCCTCCATGGGGTTTCGCTACTTCGCTTCGCGGCTTCCCCGTTGCTCAAGGAGATGCCGCAAAGAGTCATCCGCGCAGCCTGCCTGGAAGTTGCTCCTCACATTGATTTCTTGGTTTCGCGCAATCCGGTGACACCAGCAGTACGGATGCGGGTCAGCCGTCGGTGCGCTCGCGCTGCGAGTCCAGGTAGGCCGCGAAGCCCGCCTTGGACTGGATGCGGAAGGGCGGCAGGCGCGCGAGGGCCTCGGGCGCGAAGACGTACTGCTCGCACACGAGGCTGGCGCGCTGGGTGTCGTCGCTTGCGCCGATGAAGGGCTGCACCTCGTGCTGGAGGTGTCCCTGGAAGTGCACCAGCAGTCCCGGGCGCGGCCGCACCTCACCCAGCGGGCGGTTGTCCTCGAGCAGCCGCAGCGCGCCGCCTCGCGCGCCCGGAGGCACCTGGAGGTAGAGCACGCTGACGTGGCGGGGCGTGGCGTCCGGCACGCCGCTGGGCTCCTGGAGCGTGGCGTCGATGTGCCGGCCCACGCCCATGCCCGCGTCGAGCAGCAGGAGGTTCAGATAGAAGGCGTTCGGCTCGGCTCGGGGCTGTCGTCCGCTGAACAGTCGCTCGCGCCACGGCAGCAGGCCCCGCGCGCTCCCCGGCTCCAGCACGCGCGCCAGGAAGGGCGTGAGGAAGGGGAAGCGCGCCTCGAGGGCGGGGCGGCCCTCCCGGGTGAAGATGAGGGCGAAGCCCCGGCTGCCCTGGAACGTCCCCATCAACGGGCTGCGCGCCACGAAGCGCGAGCCGAGCAGGGCGTCCCGGAGGGCCTCCAGCTCACCGGGAGGCAGGGCTTGACGGTGGGTGATGTAGGCGCTCAAGACGAGAAATAACGGAGTTTCAGGGGGAGCGGATCAATTGGCTTTTACTGCCTACCTTTTAGGTTCCAGAATTGCGGGGCCGTCCCTCCCCCCCGCGCAAGGTCCCCCCTGCATGAGCCAGCAACCTCGTTCCGTCAACAGTGCTCCCTCCGCTGCTCCCAGCTCTCCGCCGGCCGCGGCGGTGATGACCCAGATGGTCTACGGATTCTGGATTTCTCGCAGCCTGCAAATCATGGCGGAGCTCGGCATCGCCGACATCATCGGTGACGTCCCCAAGACGGCGGAGGAGCTCGCGCAGGCGAGCGGCACGTATGCCCCCGCGCTGCGCCGCATGCTCCGGCTGCTCAGCGGGCTTGGCGTGCTCATCAAGGACGAACAGACACAGGCCTTCGGGCTGACGGAGCTGGGGGAGATGCTGCGCAAGGACAGCCCCGGCTCGGTGTACGGCTCGCTGCGGGCGCATGGCCACCTGCTGTCGTGGTCGGCCTGGGGTGACCTGGTGTCGTCGCTGAAGACGGGGCAGCCGTCCGTCGAGAAGTTCATGGGGGACAGCTTCTTCGGCTACCTGTCGAGTCATCCGGAGGACGCGGCCATCTTCAACGGCAGCATGGCCGCGTACCAGAGCCTCAACGCGCCGGCGGTGGTGGGCGCGTACGACTTCTCGCAGGTCCGCTCGGTGGTGGACGTGGGCGGCGGCACGGGCACGCTCCTGGGCCACATCCTCCAGTCGCACCCGCACCTGAAGGGCGCGCTGTTCGAGCTGCCGCACGTGAAGGCGGAGGCGACGGCGCGGCTGAACGGGATGGGGCTGGGCAACCGCTGCCAGGTGCTGGAGGGCGACTTCTTCGCCAAGATCCCGGCGGGCCACGACGTCTACATCCTGTCGCAGATCCTCCACGACTGGGACGACGAGCGCAGCCTGAAGATCCTCACCAACATGCGCGAGGCGATGGGCCCGCAGTCCAAGCTGCTCATCGTGGAGACGGTGCTGCCGGGCGACAACGTGCCGCACTTCGGCAACCTCTACGACATGGCCATGCTGGTGCTGGTGGGCGGCCGCGAGCGCACGGGCCCGGAGTACTCCGCGCTGGTGGAGAAGGCGGGCCTGCGCGTGCACCGCGTGCTGCCCACGTACATGCCGCCGAGCGTGGTGGAGGTCGTCCCCGCCTAGGCGCGGGACGGGCCCGGCCCGGCTCACGCGTCGGGCCGGCGCCGGGGCGTGTCGAGCAGGTGCAGGAGCGCCTTCTCGGAGCAGTGCAGCCTGTCGCCGCGCGACGACGTCAGCTCGTCCACGGAGTCGAAGTAGCGGTCCACCACCTGGCCCCGCTCGAACAGGGCCAGCACGGACGGGTAGATGTACGAGGAGCGCGCGACGGCGGGCGTGTTGCCCAGGTGCTCGGCGACCTCCTTCACCGCGGCCACCATGCTCTTCTTGAGCGCGGGGCCCTTTGCCTGCTTCGCGCGGGCCCGGGCCCGGGCCAGGGCGCACGCGCAGATGAGGGTGCCCGCCCAGGTGCGGAAGTCCTTGGCGCTGTAGTCCTCGCCCATGACCTCCTGGATGTACGCGTTGATGTGGCGCCGGCGGACGTCCACCACCAGCCCGTCATCCAGCACGAACTTGAACACGTCCCGCCCGGGCACCTTCAGGAGCTTGCGCACGAGCGTGGCGACGCGCCGGTCGGTGAGCTGGCGGTGCTGCTGCTTGCCGCTCTTGCCCGGGAAGTCGAACGACACCGTGTCCCCGGACACGCGCACGTGGTTCCTCCTCAGGGTGGCGATGCCGAAGCTCGCGTTGTCCTCCGCGTAGCGCTGGCTGCCCGGGCGGATGAAGCACGTGCCCAGGATGCGCAGGGTGGCCGCCAGCACCTTGTCGCGCCCCAGCCCCTGGCGCCGCAGGTCCGCGTTCACGCGCCTGCGCATGCGCGGCAGGGCCCGGGCGAAGCCGACGATGCGCCGGAACTTCGCCTCGTCCGCCTTCCTCCGGTACGCGGCGTGGTAGCGGTACTGCCAGCGCCCCGCGGCGTCGCGGCCCACGGCCTGGAGGCTCGCGGTGGGGGAGGGGGAGATGAACACGTCGCGCCACGCGGGCGGCAGTCGCAAGGCCTCGATGCGCTCCTTCGTCCTCGCGTCCACGCGCCTTCCGCTGGCGTCCACGTAGCGGAAGCCCCGGCCCGGTGAGCCCACGCGGCGCAGGCCCTCTTGCTGGAGCCGCTCCAGCCGCGTGAGGCCCCGGCTCCGGGCGGGGGCTCGAGGCGGGCGGGCAGTGGCGGCGGTGGCTTGCATTTCGCGGCTTCCGGGTGGAGGTGGACCCCGGGAACCTTGGGTCCCGGCCCTCTGGAGGTGCCAATCCCGAGCGCGCGCGGCAACGTAAGGTCGTCTCTGCTTTCCCGCCCGTGGAGCAGGCAGGAAAACGACCCCCCCGGTTTTCGATGGGAATGCCCGTGGATTAGAGTCCGGAGCGCTGATGACGCCCTTCTTCGACGCCATCCTCGCGTTCCCCACCGCCCTCTTCACCACCGCCATGGGCGTGGTGCTGACCTATTGGCTGTTCGTCATCGTGGGCGCGGTGGGGATCGACCTGCTGGACGGCGGGCACGTCGACTTCGAGTCGGGCGGCAAGGCGCTGGGCGCGGCCATCGAGGGTGGCGGCAAGGCGCTGGCGGGCTCGCTGGAGGGCGGGGCGAAGGCGGCGGGCGAGGCGCTCCAGGGCGGCAAGGCGCTCGCGGGGCATGACCACGACGCGCACGTGGACGGGGGCATCCTCTCCACGCTGGGCTTCGCGGGGATTCCGCTCACGGTGTCCGTGAGCCTGGTGTCGTTCTTCTCGTGGTTCCTGTCGCTGCTGGCCACGCCGCCGGCGCACGCGCTGCTCGGCGGGGTGCTGCCCTCGTGGCTCATCAACTCCACGCTGGGCATCCTGTGCTTCATCGCGGGCCTGGTCATCTCCGGCTTCGCGGTGCGGCCGCTGCGGCCCGTGTTCGTGGCGCACAAGGCGCCGGGGCGCGACTCGCTGCTCGGCCGGGTGTGCACCATCTCCAGCGGCAGCGTCACGGACAGGAACGGCCACGCCACGTTCGAGGACGGCGGCGCGGGCATCATCTTGAATGTCATCTGCGCCAAGGCGAACGGCCTGAAGCGCGGAGACCCGGCCCTGGTGCTCGCGTACGACGCCGAGCGCGACGCGTACGAGGTGGAGCCGGTGGACTGGTTGTTGCCGGAGGAGATGGACCAGCTTCGCGACCCGGTGCGGGCGGCGGCGCTGGCACGCTCCCGGGCACGTGCATGACTTGAGTCGAGGCACGGGTCCGCTTCAGAGGGGGGCGGGCCGTGAATGGATTCGACGCCAGGGGGCTTTCGCGGGGGATCCCTGGCGCCTGATACAAGGCCCGCCGTCAATACTTCACAGGAAAAGGCCATGGATCCCATCACGCTGGTAGCCGCCGTCGGCGGAGGTGTCATCCTCCTGACCGGCATCATTCTCACCATCGTCCGTCTCTACCGGCAGGTGGACCAGGGCAAGGTGCTCATCGTCAACACGCTCAAGAGCGAGCCGCTGGTGACCTTCTCCGGCGCGGTGGTGTTCCCCATCATCAACCGCGCGGAGGTGATGGACATCTCGCTGAAGACGGTGGAGATCGACCGCCGCGGCAAGGAGGGCCTCATCTGCCAGGACAACATCCGGGCGGACATCAAGGTCACCTTCTTCGTGCGCGTGAACAAGACGCGCGAGGACGTGCTCAAGGTCGCCCAGTCCATCGGCTGCGTGCGCGCCAGCGACCAGGAGACGCTGGAGAAGCTCTTCGAGGCGAAGTTCTCCGAGGCCCTCAAGACGGTGGGCAAGAACTTCAACTTCGTGGACCTCTACACCAAGCGCGCCGAGATCAAGGACAACGTGGTGGAGGTCATCGGCCGCGACCTCAACGGCTACATGCTGGAGGACTGCGCCATCGACTACCTGGAGCAGACCCCGGTGGAGATGTTGGACAAGGACAACATCCTGGACGCCGAGGGCATCCGGAAGATCACCAAGCTCACCACCGAGCAGAACATCGTCACCAACGAGCTGAAGCAGACCGAGCGCCAGGCGGTGACGAAGCGCAACGTCGAGGCCGACCAGAGCATCTTCGAGCTGGAGCGCCAGCGCGAGGAGGCGGCCGCCAAGCAGAAGCGCGCGATCGAGTCCGTGCAGGCCGAGGAGTCCGCGGAGGCCGAGCGCGTCAAGCAGGAGCAGTACTCCAAGGCGCAGCTGGCGCGCATCAAGGCCGAGCAGGAGATCCTCGTCCAGGAGCAGAACAAGACGCGCGACATCGAGGTGGCCCAGAAGCACCGCGAGCGCGAGGTGAGCGTGGAGGCGGAGAACGTGGAGCGCGCCCGCTCGCTGGCGGCCATCGGCCGGGAGCGTGAGACGGAGCTGGAGCGCATCGCCAAGGAGCGCGCGCTGGAGGAGCAGAAGAAGGACATCGCGGACGTGGTGCGCGCGCGCATCGCCGTGGAGAAGACGGTGGCGCAGGAGGAGGAGCGCATCAAGGACCTGCGCGTGGAGTCGGACGCGCTGCGCAAGAAGCAGGCGCTCATCATCACCGCCGAGGGCCAGGCGCAGGAGAAGACCGTCAAGGACGTGAACGCCGCCAAGGCCAACAGCGAGATGGCGGTGTACATGGCGAAGGAGAAGCTCACCCTGGCCGAGGCGGACCTGGAGGCCGCGGACAAGACGGCCAAGGCGAAGACGCGCCTGGCCGAGGGCATCCAGGCGGAGGCCGCCGCGACGGGCCTGGCCGGCATCCGCGTGAAGGAGGCGGACGCCGCGGCCACGGAGAAGCTGGGCATGGCGCAGGTGCGCGTGCAGGAGGCCGAGGCGGGCGTCATCGAGAAGCAGGGCCACGCCCAGGCGCAGGCGGTGCGCGAGAAGCTCCTGGCGGAGGCCGCGGGTGAGCAGGAGAAGGGCCTGGCCCGGGCGCGCGTGCAGGAGGCGGAGGCCGTCGCCATCCAGAAGCGCGGCGAGGCGGAGGCCATCGCGACGAAGGAGAAGCAGCTGGCGGAGGCCGCGGCCATCCAGGAGAAGCTGCTCGCCGAGGCCCGGGGCCTGGCGGAGAAGGCGGCGTCCATGAAGCTGATGGACGGCGTGGGGCGCGAGCACGAGGAGTTCCGCCTGCGGCTCGGCAAGGAGCGCGACGTGGAGCTGGAGAACATCCGCGTGCGCAAGGACATCGCGCAGGCGCAGGCGGAGGTGCTGGCCAAGGCGTTCGCCAACTCGAAGTTCAACATCGTCGGCGGCGACGGCGAGTTCTTCGAGCGCTTCGTCAAGGCGGTGTCCTTCGGCACGGCGGTGGACGGCGCGCTGGACCACAGCGAGTCGCTGAAGAAGGCGCTGGGCGGGTACGTCAACGGCGAGAAGGACCTGCCGGCGGACCTCAAGGAGATCCTCTCCAAGCCGGGCCTGAGCAACGACGCGCAGAACCTGGCCGTGGCCGCGCTGCTGCACCGCATGACGCCGAGCGCGACGGACGCGACGGCGGCGAGCCTGAAGGCCCTGCTGGGCTCCGACGGCAAGGCCGCCTCCGCCGACAAGCAGGGCTGAGGCCATCAGCAGGGGGCCGCCACCGCCGCGCGAGCCGCGCGGTGGCGGCCATGACGTCACGACGACTCCGCCCCGGGCCCTCCGGGGTGGCGTCCCCTCGATGGGGACGGGGCGGGGTCCATGCGCAATTCCGGTGAGCACTCATGGCAACTGAAGGTGGCAAGGGCGCGGCGCCCACGGGCGAGGCCGCGCTAGAGGGGGGCAGCTACGAGGTCATCCGGACGCGACTGCTCGCGCAGGCGGAGGCGCTGGGCACCAAGGCGGCCGACCTCAACGCGCGGCGCAAGGCGTTCTTCGGTGGCACGGAGCTGGCCGTCATCGGCAACGAGCGCGTGCGCACCGAGAACAACTGCGTGGCGCGCGACATCGTCAGCGTCGGCAAGTACCTGCTCTTCGGCTACAACGTCTTCATCGGGCTGAAGAAGGAGACGTCCATCGCGGACGTGTTCTCGCTGCACCGCTTCGAGAAGACGGCGGACGGCTTCGACCTGTCCGCGGTGCCGCACACGGAAGGCGGCGGCTTCCTGGCGGACCCGCGCTTCATCAAGGACTTCGGCGAGCTGTACCGCTACTACAAGGACGCGAAGCTCCTGCAGCTGCGGCGCAAGGACGCGCGCCTGCTGGCGGTGTTCAAGACGGGTCAGTCCGCGAGAGACCTGAAGGTCTTCCGCTTCAGCCTGGACACGGACGGCCACGCCACCTACCTCGACAACCAGGGCGACAAGGACCACACCTTCCCGCCGTCACACGACTTCGAGTGGACGGTGGCCACGCGCGAGAACTACGTGCTGGGCGCCCACCCGCACGTCAACGTGCTGGACCAGGTCTTCGTGGAGACGGTGAAGGGGGACCTCACCGTGAAGGTGGAGGACAACACGTCCTCGGGCCTGGGCATCTACAGCGAGCCGGTGGAGGACGCGAACCAGTCGCTGGACGACGCGCGCTTCGCCTGGGCACAGGTGGGCACGCTCATCCTGCTGCGCGTGCTGCCCTTCCGCGAGAAGACGCAGCGCTACCTGGTGTTCAACTCGCGCACGCAGCACGTGGTGCGCATCGACGCCATCGGTCAGGCGTGCATCCGGCTGCCCGAGGACCAGGGCATCATCTTCCCCGGCGGCTACTACCTCCAGACGGGGGACTACAAGGTCTTCGACGGTGAGGCCACCGGCGAGGGCATGGAGTTCAAGAAGGTCATCCGCTCGCCGAACGGCGAGGACGTGCTCTACGTCTTCCACCAGCGCGAGGTGGGGCGCTACCTGCTCTTCCCGTACAACCTGGTGCGCAAGGAGGTGCAGAACCCGCTGGTGTGCAACGGGTACAGCCTCTTCGGGGACGGCGGGCTGGTGGTGTTCCGCGAGACGTCGGCGGACCCCACGCGTGTGCACCCGATGCAGGTGTGGCAGACGCCCTTCGCGTCGGACGAGCACGCGGCGGCGACGCCGCCCGCGCCCGGGTACCTGGGCAAGGTGGGCAACGCGGAGCTGGTGCGCGGCATCTCCGACTCGCTGACGCTCCAGCGCATCGCGAAGACGGACAAGCCCAGCCGGCGCACCTACGAGGACCTGGTCGCCGCGGCCACGCGCGCGCTGGACGCGTACTACTGGCTGGGCCACGCGGAGACGGGCCTCCAGGAGCCGATCGAGACGCTGCGGCGCACCTCCGAGCTCATCATCGACGAGTTCGAGAAGGTGCTCGCCCTCCAGAAGCGCGCCACGGAGGCCCTGGCGGAGGCGGAGCAGGCCCAGGCGAAGCTGCTCGCGCGGGTGCGGCCGGAGCTGCTCACCACCGCCGAGGAGTTCATGCTGGTGCTGGCGGAGCTGCGCCAGCAGCGCGGGCACCTCATCACCCTCAAGGACATCCGCTACATGGACCTGGGGCGGGTGGACGCCCTGGAGAAGGCGGTGGTGGAGGCGTCCGACTCCACCAGCACCGCGTGCGTGGAGTTCCTCCAGAAGGGGGAGGCGCTCCAGCCGCTGGCCGCGCGCCTGGACGAACTGCTCGCGAAGCTGGAGCCGGTGCAGACGACGGTGGAGCTGCAGCCGCTGGGCGAGGACATCGAGAAGACGGCCCAGGGCCTCACCGTGCTGGGTGAGGTGGTGGGCGGCCTCCAGGTGGGAGACCCGCTCGCGCGCGCCCGCATCCTGGAGGGCATCTCCGAGCTGTTCGGCCGGCTCAACCGCGTGCGCGCGAGCCTGGCCGCCAAGCGCAAGGAGCTGTCCGGCCGCGAGAAGCGCGCGGAGTTCGGCGCCCAGTTCAAGCTGCTCGGGCAGGCGATCGAGAACGCGCTGGCCCAGGCGGACGTGCCGGAGAAGTGCGACGAGGGCCTGTCGCGCCTCACCGTGCAGCTGGAGGAGCTGGAGGGCCGCTTCGGCGAGTTCGACGAGTTCCTCGGGCAGATCACCCAGAAGCGCGAGGAGCTGCTGGAGGCGTTCGGCGCGCGCAAGCAGACGCTGGTGGACGAGCGCCAGCGCCGCGCGCAGAGCATCTTCGGCGCCGCGGAGCGCATCCTCCAGGGCGTGCAGCGCCGCTCCAAGGCGTTCAAGTCCGACGACGAGCTCAACGCGTACTTCGCCACCGACGCGATGATCCTCAAGCTGCGGCAGCTCTCCGAGCAGCTGATGGCGCTGCAGGACAGCGTGCGCTCGGACGAGGTGCAGTCGCGGCTGAAGTCCGCCAAGCAGGGCGCCCTGCGCGCGCTGCGCGACAAGCAGGACCTGTTCGCGGACGGCGACAACGTCATCAAGCTGGGGCCCTACCGCTTCAACGTCAACACCCAGCCCTTGGACCTGACGCTGGTGCCGCGCGACGGCGCGCTGTACCTGCAGCTCACCGGCTCCGACTACGCGCAGAAGCTGGAGGACCCGGCGCTGCTCGAGCAGAAGGACCTCTGGGACCAGCACCTGGTCTCCGAGACGCGCGAGGTGTACCGCGCCGAGTACCTGGCCGCGTGCATCCTCTCCGACGCGGAGGAGGGCAAGAACGGCCTGTCCCTGACGGGGCTGCACGCGGCGGTGATCGGCGGGACGCTGCTGGAGCCCGTGCGCGCGTACGCGGCGGACCGCTTCGACGAGGGCTACGAGCGCGGCGTGCACGACGTGGACGCGGCCGCGGTGCTGGAGAAGCTCCTGGCGCTGCACCAGGGCGCGGGCCTCTTGCGCTTCGCTCCGGTGCCTCGCGCCCTGGCGGCGCTGTACTGGGCCTTCGACACCGAGGAGGCGGCGCGGGCGCTCCTGCACCGTCGGGCGCGCAGCCTCGCGCGGCTGCGGCAGACGTTCTCCGCGGCGGGCGGCCTGCACGAGCTGGGCATGGCGCTGGGCGAGGCCGTGGGGGCCTTCCTGAAGGCGCAGGGGCTTTCGCACTCACCGGCGGAGGCGCGGCTGGCGGGTGGCTACCTGGTGGAGGAGCTGGCCGTGGAGCGGCCCCGCTTCACCACGAGCGGCGAGGCGCTGGTGCTCCGGGACGCGTTCCTGGCGCAGCTGGAGCGGCAGGGGACGCGCACGGCCTTCGAGGAGGATTTGCGCGGGCTGGAGAAGGACCTGGCGTCGCGGCTGGACATCGCGCGCGCGTGGGTGCAGGCATGGCTCGCGCAGCGGGACGGCGGCCCCGGGGACTCCGGCTACTTCGTGCTGGAGACGGCGGTGTTGCTGCTCACCGAGCGCAAGCTGGACCGCGAGCCCGCGGGCGCGCTGACGGCGGCCGAGGTGACGGGCCTGCTGGGCAGCCACCCGCGCATCCAGGACCGCAAGCTGCCGTTGCGCCTGGATGAGTTCCTGGCGCGCCTGGGTGAGTTCCGGCAACTCCGCGTGCCTCGCTATCAGGCCTACCGCGCGCTGCAGCGCGACCTGCTGGAGCGCGAGCGGCGCAAGCTGCGCCTGGAGGAGCTGACGCCGAAGGTGCTGTCGTCCTTCGTGCGCAACCGGCTCATCGACGAGGTGTACCTGCCGCTCATCGGCGCCAACCTGGCCAAGCAGCTCGGCGCGGCGGGCGAGGGCAAGCGCACGGACCGCATGGGCATGCTGCTGCTCATGTCGCCGCCGGGCTACGGCAAGACGACGCTGATGGAGTACGTGGCGAGCCGCCTGGGCCTCACCTTCGTCAAGGTGAACGGCCCCGCGCTGGGTCACTCGGTGAAGTCGCTGGACCCGGCGGAGGCGCCCAACGCCACCGCGCGGCAGGAGGTGGAGCGCATCAACCTGTCCTTCGAGATGGGCAACAACGTGATGCTCTACCTCGACGACATCCAGCACACGGACCCGGAGCTGCTCCAGAAGTTCATCTCCCTGTGCGACGGCCAGCGCCGCGTCGAGGGCGTCTGGAATGGCCGCACGCGCACCTACGATTTGCGCGGCAAGAAGTTCTGCGTCGTCATGGCCGGCAATCCCTACACGGAGACGGGGGAGCGCTTCCGCATCCCGGACATGCTCGCCAACCGCGCGGACACGTACAACCTGGGCGACATCCTGGATGGGAAGGAGCACCTGTTCGCGCTGAGCTACCTGGAGAACGCGCTGACCTCCAACACGGTGACGGCGCCGCTGGCCACGCGGGACTCGGCGGACACGCACCGGCTCATCCGCATGGCCCAGGGCGAGGAGGTGCCCGCGGGCGAGATGAAGCACGGCTACGCGGCGGCGGAGCTGCAGGAGATCATCGCCATCTTCCAGCGGATGTTCCGGGTGCAGTCGGTGCTGCTGAAGGTGAACATGCAGTACATCGCCTCGGCGGCGCAGGACGAGCGCTTCCGCACCGAGCCGGCCTTCAAGCTCCAGGGCAGCTACCGCAACATGAGCAAGCTGACCGAGAAGCTCGTCTCCGCGATGACGGACGCGGAGCTGGAGCGGCTCATCGACGACCACTACCAGGGCGAGTCCCAGACGCTCACCACCGCCGCGGAGCAGAATCTGCTGAAGCTGGCGGAGATGCGCGGCCGGCTCACCCCGGAGAAGGCGAAGCGCTGGGAGGAGATCAAGCAGGGCTTCGCGCGCGTCAAGCGCATGGGGGGCAAGGAGGACGACCCCGTGGCCCGCGTCACCGGGCAGCTCAGCGGCATCGAGGAGCAGCTGGGCGCGGTGCGCGACGCCGTCTCGCAGGCGGCCACGCAGCTGGCCCAGGGCGCCGCGAATGACGAGGCGGACCCCACGGCCGAGGCCCTGCCGTACCTGGAGGCCCTGCGCGACGCGGTGCTGGAGGTCGCGCGGGTGGGCCGTGAGGTGAAGCAAGCTCCGGTCGTCGCGGCCGCCGCGCCCGTCGCCGCGAGCCCGGATCTGACGCCGTACCTCAAGCACCTGGCCCAGCTGCTCAAGGCGCTGACGGAGCGCGCGGCCGCGCCCGTGCAGGCGCCCATCGTCCAGCAGGCGCCCGCGCAGGACTTCGGGCCGTACCTGGACCAGCTGTCGCGAGCGCTCGCGGCGCTGGCGGATCGTCCGGTGAACGTGTCGGCCCAGGTGCCGGCGGAGGCGCTCCAGCGGGCCGCCGTGGCCGGACCCTCGCCCGCGGAGCTCAGCCGGCAGATCGAGCTGGTGGAGGGTGTGCTGCTGCCCCTGGAGCGGGCCTCCCGTCGCGCGGTGCAGGGCGAAGGGGAGGGCGTCAAGTCGCTCCAGGTCTGGCAGAACGTCACCGAGGCGCTGGAGCTCCTTCGCTCGATGCTGCGGCGCTGAGGGGCTGGCCGGGGCTCGCTTCGGGCGAGCCTCGGTCCGCGGCGCTCGGGGTCAGCGGAACTGCTGGGTGCCGCGCACGCTGTCGTCGTCGAGGACGCGGGGGAGGGTGTCCTCCACCTGCTCGCCGGTGGACGACGTCACGCGCACGGTGAACGCGCCTTCGCCCATTCCGCCCGACTCGACGAAGTAGTTGTAGTCCTCGCGCGGCACGTTCTTCCAGGCGCCATCGCCGCGTCGCCACTCGAGCTTCGAGATGGGCAGCCGGTGGTTGCGGACCTGGATGGCGGTCCACCACGGGTTGCTGCCGTTCTTGAAGTGGTACTCCAGGTTGCCGGCGACGTCGCAGGAGACCACCTTCCAGGTGATGTCCACGCGGCCCAGGCGCATCTCGGCGATCTTCGCGAAGGCCTCGCGGCTCAGGTCCAGGTGGCCCGCCTCGCATTCAGGGCAGCGGTCGACGATGCGCACTCGCACCGAGCCGCTGGGGCCCTGGATGTCCACACACTGGCCACAGGCGGCGCTGTTGGCGTACTGGGGCGTGTTCATCGCCGCCACCATCAGGTCGTCCGGGCTGGCGTCGTAGCTGCAATTGCCCGCGCCGGTGGCGTCGTAGAACGTCGCGATGCCCTTCTGCTCCTCGCCCAGCGGCACGCCTCCGCCGGAGGGGTCATCTTTTCCGCAGCCGCCGCAGGCGAGGAGGGAGGCGGCGAGGGGAACGAGCAGCACTCGGGAGGACAGGTGGGATGGGCGCATACGTGGCGGAGGATACCGCAAGGCGTCCTCCCGGTGCCCGGGCCCGTTGCCCGGAAATGTCGGTGCAATGACTTGCAGGCTGCTAGCGTGCGGGCGCTGTTCGCGAACCAGGGGGTTGTCACGTCATGCGAAGCTTCCGACGCGCTGTCTCTCTTTGTGCGGCGATGGTCCTTCCGGCCTGTGGTGTGGAGGAGCCCACGGGCGGACTCGAGGAGGTGTTCGACGTCCGCGAGGCGGAGCTGGTCTCGGCGGTGTCCCGTGGGTGTGTCTTCGAGCTCACCTCGGTGGTGCGCGCGGGCACGCTTCCGCCCATCCACGACATCTTCCTGAGCCGGCTGGCCTCCGGGACGTGCGCGTGGCCCGCGGCCAGCATCGGGCTGGGCACCTCCGTCAACTCCACCCCCAGCCTGTCCCTGGTGGCCAATGACCTGGGCGTGGCGGCGGGCTTCACGGTGAAGAGCGGCTACAGCGGAAGCTCGCCCAGGACCGTGGGCATCAGGCATGTGGACCCGGAGCTGCTGACGGTGGTGCGCAACACCGGCTTCGCCGTGTACCTGGGCACCGGCAGCGTCTTCCTGGGCTACCTGGCCATCGGCGCGGACGGCACCACGCTCACCGCGGGCGGGACGAAGGCGGGCATCATCAGCCCCAACGAGACGGGCAGCGGCAGCAACTTCATCGCGACGTTCCCGGACTTCTTCACCAGCACCACCCCGCCCAGCGTCGTCGCGTACTGAGCGCGGCCGCGGGCGGGCCGGGCCTCCAGGTGATTCTCGGAGACAGAGAGGATGGGGTTGGAGTTCTCAGCGCGTGAGCCTTTGTCTGGGCTGCGATTCCGGATGCAAGGCATTGCGGGGGTGGTACGGTGCCGCCGCCGTATTCCTGAATCGGGGGTTGTCACGTCATGGGGTTCCTCAAGAAGTCTGTCTGTCTTTGTGCGATGTCCGTCCTCTCCGCCTGCGGTGGCGAGATTCCCGGGAGCGAGCGCGAGGAGACGCTGGAGGCCCGGGAGGCGGCGCTGTCGTCCACGGCGACGTCCAGGGGCTGCACGTTCGAGGTGACGTCGGTGGTCGTGACGCAGGCCCCGGTGCCTCCCGTCACGGAGAACAAGCTGCACCGGCGCGCGTCCTCGTCGTGCCCGTGGGCCGCGGCGAGTCTGTCCCTGCCCTCGTCCAGCGGCTACGCGCCCCCGTCGCTGTACGTCGCGGCCAACGAGCTGGGCGTGGCGGTGGGCCTCACCTACAAGAGCAGCTACGGCGGCGGGCCCTACCGCACGCTGAGCTTCTTCCACGTGGACCCGGAGACGATGACCATCGTCCGGCGGGATGGCCACCAGGTGTCCGGCACGATTGACCTGACGTCGGTGGCCATCGAGCTGGACGGCACGACGCTGACGTCCTACGGGACCAAGGCCGGCGTCATCTACGGTGAGACGGGCACCGGCTCGGAGTTCGTGGTGTCCTACCCCGACTTCTTCACCAGCACCACGCCGGGCACCGTCCTCGCGTTCTGAGCGGGCGTGTCGGAAAAGAAAGTGGGGTGGAAGGCTCCCCCAGTGGGCCTTCCACCCCACGACCCCCGACAGCGAACGTCTCTTCAGCGACCGCGCGCCGAGGCACCTGACAGCGCGCGGGCCTGCGTCACCAGCCGGACGAACTCGGCGCGGTCCGCGTCACCGCCCACCGCGCCCTCGGCCAGCTTCTGCGCGGTGGCCAGGCTCCAGCCCTCGGCGGCCGGGTTGCCGCGCAGCACGTCGGCCGTGGCGGCCACGGCCAGCGCGAAGCGGAAGTCGGGCGAGGCCGCCTCCAGCGACTCGCGCAGCAGCGAGCGCTCCAGCGGGAAGGCCTGCTCGGAGGCCTCCGTGCCGTTGGGCGCCTTGGCGCGCACGCGCACCGTGGCCAGCGACTCCCTGGAGCCCTTCACCAGCTCCACCTCGTACAGCGCCGTCACGTTGTGGCCCGCGCCAATCTCCCCCGCGTCCACCTTGTCGTCGCGGAAGTCCTTGTCCGCCACGTCGCGGTTCTCGTAGCCGACCAGGCGGTAGCGGCTCACCGAGGCGGGGTTGAACTCCACCTGCAGCTTCACGTCCTTGGCGATGACCTCCAGCGTGCCCGTCAGCTGCGTCTCGAAGACCTTCTTGGCCTCCTTGTAGCTGTCCACGTAGAAGCTGTTGCCGTTCCCCTTGTCCGCCAGCTTCTCCATCATGTCGTCGCGGTAGTTGCCCATGCCGAAGCCCACGGTGGTGAGGGTGACGCCCTCGGCCACGTACTTGCGGATGCTCTCCAGCATGGACTCCGGGGACACGCTGCCGATGTTGGCGTCGCCGTCGGTGAGCACCACGACGCGGGAGATGACCTGCCCGGACGCCTTCTTCACCGCGTGCTTGTAGGCCATCTCCATGCCCGAGCCCATCGCCGTGCCGCCGCCGGACTCCAGCCCGTCCAGCGCCGCGTGGATGCGCTTGACGTCCGTGGCGGGCGTGGGCGACAGCACGTCCCGCGTCGAGCCCGCGTAGGTGACGATGGCCACCGTGTCGTTCTCGTTGAGGTTCTTCACGGCGATCTTGATGGCCTCCTTGGCGAGCGGCAACTTGTCCTGCGACGCCATGGAGCCGCTGGTGTCGATGAGGAACACCAGGTGCGCGGGCTTGCGCTGCGAGCGCGAGACGACCTTGCCCTGCACGCCCACGCGCACGAAGTGGCGCTTCGAGTCGAACGGGGAGGGCGCCGCCTCCAGGTGCACCGTGAACGCGCCCTTCTCCGGCGGGGCGTAGCGGTACTTGAAGTAGTTGACGAACTCCTCCACGCGCACCGCGGAGGCCGGCGGCAGGTTGCCTTGCTGCAGGTAGCGGCGGGCCACCGTGTACGACGCGGTGTCCACGTCCGCGGCGAAGGTGGACAGCGCGTCCTTGGCCGTCTCGGTGAAGGCGTTGGGCTTCCAGTTCTCGAACGTGTTGCCCTGGTGCGTGGTGTCCGCGTCCGCCGGGGCCAGCGTGTCCTGCGCGGGCTTGCGCGTGGGGAGGCTGGGCATGCTCTTGCTGGGGCCGGGGGCCGCGCGCTTGGCGAGCTCCATGGCCCTGGGCGCGGCGCCCGCGCCGCCCAGCGTGGCGGGGCTCGGCGGAGGAGGCGCGGCCATCATCACTGCGCTCGGCTCCTCCATGGGCGCGCCTTCCACCGCGGAGGACTCGTCGTGCTCGGTCTCGGCGAACGTGTGGGGGTCGGCCTTGGGCGCCTCGGGCCGCATCGCCTGCGCCACGGCGCCCGCGGGGGCCTTCTCCCTGCGCTCGTCCTTGGCGCCGTCCTGCGCCGAGTCATCACGGTGGGCGGCCCGAGGCTTGTAGTCGGCCTGGGGGGCCGCGGAGAGGCCCTCCGCGGTGGGCTTGGACGACGTGCACGCCGGCAGGGTGCAGGCGACGAGCAGGGCACTTCCCCACTGGCTCAGGCGGCGCTTCAGGAAGGACTGGGACATGCGTTCTCCGGGGGACGGATACGACGTTCGCCGCTTCGAAACGCACGACCTGGGAAATGGGTCTATTCCCCCGGATTTTCCCGTGACAGGGTGCCCCTCCATGGAGACCTCGAGACCCTTCCGAATCCTGGGCGTCCAGCAGATCGCCATCGGCGCCGCCGACAAGGCCCCCCTGCGCAAGCTGTGGGTGGACCTGCTGGGCCTGACGCCTCACTCCACCTATCGCAGCGAGCGCGAGAACGTGGACGAGGACATCGTCACGGCCGGAGCGGGCCCCTTCAAGGTGGAGGTGGACCTGATGCAGCCCATCAACCCCGAGGGCAAGCCCCGGGTCCACGAGACGCCGCTCAACCACGTGGGCCTGTGGGTGGATGACCTGCCCGTCGCCGTGGCGTGGTTGGAGAAGCAGGGCCTGCGCTTCGCCCCCGGCGGCATCCGCAAGGGCGCCGCGGGCTTCGACATCTGCTTCGTGCACCCCAAGGCCAACGAGCAGTTCCCCTACAGCGGAGAGGGCGTGCTCATCGAGCTGGTGCAGGCCCCGCCGGAGGTCATCTCCGCCTTCGAGAAGCTGGCGTCAGCTTCCCACTGACGTCAGCGCCCCACGCGGGCGCTTCGTCACGGCCCGGAGCGCGCTCTTCACCAGGCGCTCCAGCCCGTCCCACGCCAGACACAGCATCCACGTGGCGACGATGAGCACGGCGGTGAGCAGCCAGTACTGGGGCCAGTCGCTCTGGTCCCCCCAGAAGCGCTGGAACGAGAAGACGCCCCCCAGCCGGTAGAACAGCAGCATCTCGTGGAAGAAGTACGCGGAGAGCGACGAGGTGCCGAACACCTCGATGAACCGCCGCAGGCGCGAAGGCGCGCTCGCCTCCGCCACGCGCCCCTCCAGCCACATCAAGCCGAGCAGCACCGCGCTCACCCACGCGAAGCGCGCCGCGGAGTTGGACGGGTTGGCCACGAAGAAGCGGTGGTGCGGGTAGAGCTGGAAGAGGAAGTCGCCGGACGCGGCGCCCACGGCGCCCACCGTCACCAGCGCCAGCAACGCCAGGGCCAGCGCGCGCCGGCCCCACGCCCCCGCGAGTGTTCCCGCGAACGCGCCCAGCCACCCGAAGCCCAGCCAGGGCAGCAGGGGGAACGGCGCGAAGGAGGACTTGTTCGTCAGCGTGGCCCACGGCCCCGTCACCTGTTCCCCCAGCGGCGCCACCGCGAAGACGGCGAACGCCAGCGCGAGGCTCAGTCCGGCCAGCACGCGGGGACGCGAGGCGAGCAGGGCGGCCACCGGCAACATCAGGAGCAGGCACACGCCCACGCACTGGAGGATGTCCATGCGCAGCAGCCACCTCGGCTCGCTCAGCAGGGGGAACCAGGCCCAGTTGACCAGCGAGGCCACCAGCAGCACCTCGCAGGCGCGGCGGAGGTTTCGCGGCACGCGCTCGCGCAGCTTCCCGGCGGCGGCGCTGCGCACCATGACGAGGGCCAGGGCGAAGCCCGCGGAGAAGATGAACGCGGGGGCCACCAGCCCGTCCACCTTGAGCAGGCGGCCCACCCAGACGCTCTTGCGCAGCTCCGGGGTGAGCAGGGCCAGCGAGTGCGTCTGGACCATGAACAGCACGGCGATGCCGCGCAGCCAGTCGATGGCGCGCACGCGCTCTTGGGACACGGCGAAGGTGGGGGATGGGCTCACGGCGGGCGAACCCTACGGCAACCCCGGGCGAAGGTGTACGGGGAGCGGGCTGGCGGGCCCCGGACGTGAAAGAATGCGCCCCGGGCTGGCCGGGATTAGAGGCTCCGGACGGCGTCACGCGTGGCAGGAGGCCCCTTGAGCGAGGAAGTCAGTCGGAGAGCGGCGCTGCGGTTGCTCGCGGTGGCGGGGGCCACCACCACGGCGAGCTGCACGAAGAGCCCGGGAAAGGCAGAGGAGCAGGGGATGAGCCAGTCGTCGAAGGGGAGTGAAGCGCCACCCGTCATCCTGGGGATGGGCCCCCTGCGGGGCATGCCCTGGCCCACGCCGGACCCGTTCCTGTTCTGCGTCCACCACGTCGACGCCTACCCCCAGGGCAACGAGCAATTGGGGCCCACCGCGTCGCTGGCGGGCCGGCAGCTGGGCCAGGACTTCGAGGGGCGCGACGGCTGGAACATGTACCACGGCACCGTGGTGCCGGGCTTCCCGCAGCATCCGCACCGGGGCTTCGAGACGGTGACCATCGTCCGCAGCGGGCTGCTGGATCACTCGGACTCGCTAGGCGCCGCGGCGCGCTTCGGCGGCGGGGACGTGCAGTGGCTCACGGCGGGCAGCGGCGTGCTGCACTCGGAGATGTTCCCGCTCCTGAAGAAGGACGCGCCCAACCCCGTGGAGCTGTTTCAGATCTGGCTCAACCTGCCGCGCGCCGACAAGCTCGTGGCGCCGCACTTCTCCATGCTCTGGGACGACGCCATCCCCCGCCACGTGGCGAAGGACGAGGCGGGGCGCACCACCGAGGTCACCGTGGTGGCCGGCAGGCTGGGGGACGCGAAGCCGCCGTCGCCTCCGCCGAAGTCCTGGGCCGCGCGGGTGGACTCGGACGTGGCCATCTGGACGGTGAAGCTGTCGCCCGGCGCGCGCTGGACGCTGCCCGCGGCCCAGCGCGGCAGCAACCGCTTCGTGTATTTCTTCAAGGGCTCGGCGCTGAAGGTCGGCGGCCGGGACGTCCCCGCCCGGCACGTGCTGCAGCTGCGCCCGGACGCGGACGCGCTGCTGGAGAACGGGCCGGACGAGACGGAGCTGCTCATGCTCCAGGGGCGCCCCATCAACGAGCCCGTCGTGCAGCACGGGCCGTTCGTCATGAACTCGCGGGAGGAGATCGTCCAGGCGTTCAACGACTACCAGCGCACCCAGTTCGGCGGGTGGCCCTGGAAGAGCGACGACCCGGTGCACGCGCGCGAGGAGGGGCGCTTCGCCCGGCACGCGGATGGCCGGCTGGAGCGACCGGCCTGACGAGTCCCCCGCGCCCCGTGCGTGATTCCGCCGGGGCGTCGGCCGAGTGCCGGCCGCCCGGTGGCAGGGTGGGCGAGGGGCCGCCCGCGCGCAGTGTCGTGGAGCGTGACAGTCGCGCGGCCACATGTGCATAGAAGAGAGGTGTCCGACTCCCCTGGCTCCTCTCCACCCGGCTCGCCGCCCGCGTCCTCCCAGAGAGGCTCCCGGCTGGCGTCCATCGCGGTGGCGAGCGCGCTGTTCATGGAGTTCGTCGACTCCACCGCGCTGTCCACCGCGCTGCCGACGTTGTCCGCGGCCTTCGGCACGGACCCCATCCACCTCAAGCTGGCGCTGACCTCGTACATCCTGGCCCTGGCCGTGCTCGCGCCGGCGAGCGGCTGGGTGGCGGACCGCTTCGGACCTCGTCGCGTCTTCATGGTCGCGATGAGCGTCTTCCTGCTGGGCTCGGTGCTGTGCGGCTTCTCGCGCACGCTGCCGCAGCTGGTCCTCTTCCGCACGCTGCAGGGGCTGGGCGGCGCGCTGATGACGCCCGTGGGCAGGCTCATCGTGGTGGGCTCGGCGCCACGCGAGAAGCTGGTGTCCGCGCTGAGCTGGTTCACCATGCCCGCGCTCGTGGGGCCGCTCATCGGTCCCCCCATCGCCGGGCTCATCCTGGGCGTGGCCGACTGGCCGTGGATCTTCTTCGTCAATGTCCCGGTGGGCCTGTTGGGCATGCTCGCGGTGGCGCGCTTCGTCCCGGAGCTGCCGCAGCCGCACCCGGGGCCCTTCGACTGGAAGGGCTATGCCATCGCCGCCGTGGCGATCACGCTGACGATTGTCGCGGTGGAGACGCTGGGCGTGGGGCTGGTGCCTCCGGAGACGCAGCTGGGCATGGCCCTGGTGGCCGTCGGCGCGGGAGTGCTCTACGTGCGCCACGCGCTGCGGCGCCATCGGCCGGTGCTGGACGTGCGGCTGGTCAAGGTGGCCACGTTCCGCGCCAGCATCGCGGGCGGAGGGCTGGTGCGCATGGGCCTGGGCGCGACGCCCTTCCTGCTGCCGCTGCTCTTGCAGGTGGGCCTGGGATGGGGCCCCTTCGAGGCGGGCATGATGACCATCGGCACGGGCCTGGGGGCCATGTCCTGCAAGCCGCTGGCGCCGTGGGTCATCCGCAAGCTGGGCTTCCGCGCCACGCTGACGGGCTCCAACCTGGCCGCCGCGGTGCTGACGGCCGTGCCGGCGTTGTTCCGCGTGGGCACGCCCATCCCGGTCATCGTCGTCACGCTGTTCGTCAGCGGCTTCGTGCGCTCGCTCCAGTTCACCGCCATCAACGCCGTGGCCTACGCGGACATCCCCCCGGAGAAGATGAGCCAGGCGTCGACCATGGCGGTGGTGACGCAGCAGATGGCGTTGAGCGTGGGCATCAGCTTCGGCGCGCTCATGCTGCACCTGGCGCGCGGAGCCGGCGAGCTGCCCCTGACGCCGGACCGCTTCCTGCTGCCCTTCATCGCCATCGGCGTGGTGTCCTCGCTGGCGGGGTTCTTGTTCCGCCGGCTGCCCGAGGACGCGGGCTCGCGCATCGGTGGACGCGCGGCCCGGGCCTCGTGAGGCACCCGGGCCGCGAGGAATGGCGGTGACTACAGGCCGTCGTGGTAGCAGAAGCCCATGGTGCGGTCGAAGCCGCCGGGCGGACGCGAGTAGCTGAAGTAGCCCAGCTCCTCACCCGGGCCGCAGTTGGTGCGGGCCCGCTCGTAGCGCAGGCAGGTGGCGGTGCCCGTGCGGCCCAGGTCCAGGCACGTGCCGCGCGCGCCCTCGCTGCCGCAGAACTCGGCGAACGTCACGCCCGGGGTGCACGTGGAGCCCACCGGCGCGGTGTCGAACCGGAAGCCGAACGACTGCAGCACGGCCTGCGTGGTGCACAGGCCGTAGACGCCGCACATCATGCCCTCGGGGCACCCGGGGTCGGCGGCCAGGAAGTCACACGTCTGGGTGCACTGCGCGTTCTCCGACAGCAGGTCCGTGCAGGTGTAGCCCTGCTCGCAGTCCGTCGACGCCAGCTCGTACTCGCTCGCGGCCGGCGTGGTGGTGCACGCCTCGCCCTGCGTCTTGGTCCCCAGCGAGCGCTCCAGCGTGCCGTCCGAGGCCACGTAGTTGGTGGGCACGCACGTGGTGTCCGGCAGGTTCGCCGTCAGCGAGCCCTGGCGGGGATCACACCCGCCCTGGCGCACGGTGTTCCACGTCGCGAAGCGGATCCACTTGCACTCCCCACCCGGCACCAGCGCGCTGCCCCAGAAGGGCGCGTTGAGGGGCGGGGCGTCCACGGCCTCGCGCAGCACCACGTTGGCCAGCGCGCCGATGGTCTGGTCGGGGGACACCTTCAGCGCCAGCAGCAGCGTGCCGGACTCGGCCACCAGGTCCTTCTGCGTGGCCGCGCCCGAGTCCTTCGTCCCGAAGACGCACTGGTCGCACGCGAAGGTGTTTCCGCCCGCGGTGGCCAGGTTGTAGAGGCCCGGCGTCGTGTCCACGTCCAGGCGGATGAACGCCCGGTCCCGGGCGGCCGGGTCTCCGAAGCTGCTGAAGTCGCCGCGCAGCGTGGGCTGGTTGGTGTACATGACCGGCGTCAGCTCGACGCCATTGGCCATCTCCCCGAGGGTGATCTCCTCACAGCCCGGAGGCGCCGTCAGCAGCCTGGCCTGCTCCTCCAGGGAGCCCACCTCCTGGTGTTTCGTCGCGGGCTCCTTCGTCGTCGTGGGCTCACAGCCCACCAGGCCCGCCAGCAACACCGCACCCCAACGCAAACCCTTCACGCTCGAAACAGCTCTGACGTAGGACGCCATGTGTCTCCCTTTCGCTCGAATGCTGACTGGAATGACATGGGCGCCGGTGTGCCGGCCTCCCATGCATTGGATTGAACGAGCGGGGGCGGGAATTGTCGCGGGAGATTTGTCAGGATTGGCTATTTTGTCTGGATTTCATGGTTAGGTGTGGCTGGGTGTGTGATTGATGTCACTCGCGGCGTGGCTCATCTCGCGGATGGGGTGGGGTGGCCAGACGTGGCGGCTCCTTCCTTTGAGAGGAAGGGGCCGCCATGCTGCGGACGTCAGGGCTGGTAGTCATTGACGCGGAAGCCGCCGACCCAGGTGAACCCGTTCGGGTCCCTGGCCGCGAAGCCAATCACATACCGCTCACCGGCCAGGATGGTGTGCGCGGGAGGCGTGCCCCGCGCGTCCATGCCTCACCCCAGGCCGCGCGGCTCACGGCAGGAAGTAGCGGGCGCGGAAGCCGTAGAAATTGACGCTCGCGTTGGGGTCGCGCGTGCCGAAGCCAATCGTATACCGGTTACCCACCGTCACCGTGTGGGCCGGCTGGGACGCGGAGAAGATGGGGAAGCTGGTGAAGCCGCCGTTGAACGCCACACCCGAGGACTGCCAGGTGCCTCCGAAGCTGCTGAAGTAGGTGGGCGCGAACGTCGTATCCCCCGTGCTCCAGATGGCCGCCTCGAAGTATCCGGCGGTGGAGTAGTCCAGGCCGTAGGCGATGACCTCCTGGATCTGCGCGCCGTTCGGGAGGTCCAGACCGCAGACGAAGGTGTTGCGGGTGGCGTTGGCGTTCACGGTGCAGGGGAAGAGGTTGTCCCCATCGGTCCGGAGCGTGCCGCCGCCACTGCATTGGCCCGTCGTCGCCGCGGCCGCGGTCCCCTGCGGCGTGCAGGCGATGGCGGGGATGGACACGTAGTACGTCCCGGCCAGCAGCTCCCGCGGGCCGGTCTGCGCGAGGGTGGCTGGCTTGGACTGGCAGCGGATGGACCCGTCCGGCGTGACGCTGCCAATGGCGTCCGCGCCGCACGTCCGCGCCACCGACTCCATCCTCGCGTCCGAGTACGTGGGCGCCGCTTGGGGCGAAGCCTTCTCGGTGACGACCACGGCGGGCGGCGTGGCCTGGGGGGCGACGGGCTCGCCGCGCTCCTCGGCGGAGGCAGTGGACAGCGTGACGAAGGCGGTGAGCGCGGTCAGCGCGTGCACGGTCGACAGATGACGAGGCATGTCGATGTCCTTTGGGTTCGGAGCGCGTGCGTGGGTACTCGCGCCCGAATGTCGATGGGACAACACATGTTGGAGTTGCTGCAATTGCGGTTTGGTCTCGTTGTTGTGAATCCTACGTTTCCCGCCGCACCTCGAGGATGATGCCCTCGGACTCGGGCGTGCCGAGCGAGACGAGCTGCTCCAGCTCTCCGCAGACCAGGAAGTTCGCCTGGGCGCGGAAGTAAGCCGTTGCATCCTGCAACTCCAAGGTGCGTTGGACATCCACCAGGGTGGCCTGGGGTTGGAGCAATCGCAGACGCACTCCGGACGTCTCTGCGTCCGTGTTCTCATCTTCCAGGTTACCCATGTCCGCAGACGCGGCGAGGGTTGCGGCGAGTGCGCGGGACATCAGCGGAGCCGCGTCCCCGACGGCAGTCTTCACCCAAACCAGGATGGACAGTCTCACCTCACATCGACGTCGCTCAAGAAAGCCTGCGGCGCGCGAGCCTCGCAGGTAGGCCACCACGGCCTCGCTGGCGGTCGCGGGCGCGCGGTAAAGGCGCAGCATGGATTCCTCCACCACGTAGTCGTCCCCCCGTCGCAGTGGACGCCCTGGTGGCGATTCCACCTCTACCACCTGGCCCGCCGCGTTCGCAGGCAGGGCGAAGTCCTTGCGTATGCCATCGCCGGCCCAGCGAAACACCTGCGCGAAGTAGGACGGCTGGCGGAGCGAGGTGAGGTCATCGCCCTCGGGCAACGCGAGCCGCATCCGCGTGGCGATGACCTCCACTCCTGCATCGATATCGGTGGAGGGGCCTTTTGACGGGCCGGCCGACACCTCCACCGACTCGGGCATCGCGGCGCGAAGCACATCGTGGAAGTAGGACTCGATGGCGAGGAGCATGGGATGGGGGCTCGCTATCTCGGGAAGAGCGCGTACGTCTCCTGCCGGGGGATGACGACCTGGAGTCCGGAGAGGGTGACCTCACCGGCCACGCGGGACTGGACGATGAGCTCGAGCGGTGGTGCTTCGCCCGTTCCACCGGGCGGAGTGAGCACCGCCAGCGCCTGGGCGTCCAGGTGGACGACGCCGTCACCATCCGGTGTCACGTCGAGCACCTTCGTGCCCCAGCGCAACTGGAGCCGGGGCGGTGGCGGCGGCACGGGCGCGAAGGGGCGGAGGCGGGGACGGGCGCAGGCCCAGAGCGGCGCGGCTCCCGGGGCCTCTCCGGGCAGCTCGCTGTCGCGCGGCAGCCAGGGGCCGGTCGGCTCGGTGCGATGCAGCGTGGTGTCCGGTGTCACCGCTCCCGGCTCGGGTGTGCCGGACGCGGGCTCGAGGAGGCTCCAGAGGACCTCTCCCTCGTCGGTGGTGACGACCACCCACCAGCGCCCCTTGTTCAGCGCGAGGGGCTTGGGGAGCGTGAAGGACACCCAGCGCGCGGTCCACGGCGGAGGCCCCGACGCCTCGAGCAGCAGTGGCACGGCGCTCCCCGGGAGCGGTGCCTCGTCGGGCCGGTCGTGCACGTCCGCGTGGAGGGCGACGGTGCCCGTCACCTGGCGCGTCCCCGGGCGCAGGTGGAGGTCCACGGCCGTCAACGCCCCCGGAGCACGCGACGCGATGAAGGCCTGTGCGGCGGAGCGCCCGGAGCCGCAGCGATGAGCGCGCGAGGGCCGCGCGGGTGGACGCGGAATCAGCGGCAGGTGCTCGTCGCGCAAGGCGTGGCGCACGTGGAAGCGCACCTCCGACAGCGCGCGGTCCCTTGGGACGGAGACGCTCGCGATGGCGGTGCCGTCCGTGTCCAGCGCGAGCGTCCGCTCCTCGGCGCCGTCGCTGAAGCGCCGGATGTCATCGAGCGTGTCCAGCGCGAGCCGGACGCGGTCGAACATGCCCAGGCCGGAGGCGCGCAGGGACACCGTCACGCGGCCCGCCTCGAGGTTCGCGGGCCAGGCGCGCTGGAGCGCCTGGGTGAGCACGTCCTCCATCACCAGCTCCTGGCGCGCGTTCATCGGGAGCGCCTGGTGGAAGAAGAGCGCGCCCGAGCCCGTACCCGCGGAGGCGGTGAGGTCCGGCGGACGCGCGGGCGCGCGCAGGGTGAGGCTCGCGAGCTTCGTCGCCGACAGCGTCTTCGGCGTCCCCAACGGAGGATGGGAGTTGTTCGCCTCCACGAACTCCACCAGCAGGCGGCTGGCGAAGATGCCCGGCAGGGGCTCCACGGCGTTGACGCCCACGGTGTCGGACGGCGTGGGCGGATACCAGGCGCCGCCCTCCGCGATGCTGAGGCGGCCCTTCTTGGCCGTCTGGGTCGGTGACGCCGGAAGGGTCAGCTCCATCGAGGACAGGGGCCGCCGAGAGCCCCAGTCCAGGCTGAGCCAGGTGATGGCCTGGCTCGCGTCCACCACGTTCTGCCCGGTGCTCGTGGCCAGCGTGGCGGTGGGAATCAGGTTCACCGTCACGTCGTCGCCCGGGGCGCGCAGGGCGAGCGACGCGCGCAGCAACACCACCCCCGCCGGCACCTCCAGCGCGACGACGAGCCCGGCCGGGTCCACCGGCACCTGCGCGGGCGTGGGAGGAGTGGCCGTTCCGGTATAGGTCAGCGTGGCGCCGACGCGCGTGTCGCTCATGGCAGGAGTCTCTGCGCCGCGGGGCTTCAGCGCGCGGCGTGCGGGAGGTTCGTCACGGTGGCGTTGTTCGCCTCGTCGGCGGGCAGGAGCTCCTGGAGCACCTGCATGGCGCCCTCGATGCGCAGCATCGTCTGCACCAGCCCCGTGCGCTTCGCGTCCAGCTCCGCGAGCATCTTCTGTCCCGCCTCGTGCTCGGCCTTGAGGTCCGCGAGACGCTTCTCGATCTGGCTCTTCATCCGTGCTGCTCCTGGTCGTGGAGGCGCTGCTCCAGCGCCTCGATGCGTGTGTCGTAGTGCGCCTTGAGCTCCTGGAGCGCCGCGATGGCCAGCACGCTGAAGGCCTCGTACGCGAGCCCCTTGAGCGGCTTGCCGTCCTCGAGCATGGGCGCGTCCGAGACGAGCTCCGGGAACAGGGGCTCCACCTCCTGCGCGACGAGCCCCAGCTGGTGATGGCCCGTGGACTTCAGGTCGAAGCTCACCGGGCGCAGCGCGAGCACGCGCGGGAGGATGCCCTGGAGCGACTCGATGTTCTCCTTGAGCTGGACGTCGGAGAACTTATGCCACTCACCATCCTGGGGCATGTAGCGGCCGTTGCCGCTGCTGTGGAACATGTGGAAGGTGCCCTGGCCCTCGTACGCGATGTCGATGTAGCGACCGGAGGTGTTCTCGCTGAGGCGGATGCCCACGTTCGCCTCGCGCTGCTGGACATGCAGGGGGGCCGAGGGCCGCGCCGCGCCGATGCCGACGTTGCCGTTGACGATGCACAGCCGCTCCGCGGTCCCCTGGAAGATGGCGAACGCGTCCCCTGGGTCGTTCTCGACGCCGATGACCAGCCGGCCATTCTCCTCGTCGCCCGGGAGCGGATTGGGGAGCCGGTAGTAGCGGATCCACGCGCCGTCGCCCGCGCCACCGAAGGCGTCCACGGGGAACTGGATGCCATTGCCCGTGGAGTTCCCGATGGAGGGCGTGATGGCGCCGCTGACGCGCAGGTTGCCCCCCTGGACGTCCAGCCGCGCGCCCGGCGTCTGCGTGCCGATGCCGATGTTCCCATCCGCGTTCATCCACAGCGTCGACGTGTTGTTGACGATGAAGGAGAACGCGTTGTTCGCGCGCGCACCCACGTCCCAGAACAGGCCGGAGGCCGTGCCGCCGCTCAGGCCATAGCGGATGGAGGCCCGCGACTCGCCCTTGTGCCAGACGACGTGGGGGTTGTTGATCATCAGCCCCGCGGCCTGCCCCGCGCCGATGGTGACGTGGGACATGCCAGGGGACCAGTCGCTGGTCAGGTTCACCACGAAGCGGTCGAACCCGGACGCGCCCCCCGGCAGCCGCACGTCCAGCGCGCCCTGCGGATCGTTGGTGTTGAGCCCCACGCTTCCGCCGGCCTTGATGTGCAGCCGAGGCGTGCCCGGGCCCGAGCCCGTCTCCGGGTCTCCTCCGTCCTCGGTGATCTGCAAGCCCAGCGCCGCCGAGCCGGGCTCTCCGCGCACCTGCCAGCTCTTGGTTCGGGTGCGCAGGAGCATGGACGCGCCCTCCGCGCCGCCCATCGTCTTGACGACGAGGCCGATGCCCCAGGTCTGGCTGCCCGAGGTGCGCACCTCCAGGGGCGCGGGGGCCTCGGTGTTCGGCGGTGCCACCACCAGCAGGCGCTTGGTCCCCGGCGCCGCGCCGATGCCCACGTTGGCGTTCACCGTCAGCGGGCCACTCAGGGTGCCCCCCGTGAGGGACAGCTTCTGGGCCTCCAGGTCCAGGAAGCGCGTGGTGACGTCGACATTCCTCACCACGAGGGTGTCGGTGGCCTCGACGCGGGTCACCTTCAATATGGCGGAAGGGGAGATGCTGTCGCCCGCGAGCTGCTTGCCATCCAGGCCGCCGCGGTGGGTGTGGTTGTGGATCTCCGCTCGCGCCTGCAACTGCATGTTGTTCCAGGTGTCCGCGAGGATGGGGTCACCGGGACGGGCGGGGTAGTAGGGCTGACTCATGGCTGGAACCTCGAGGTATCGAAACGGGTGCCGTCGAAGACGCCACCCCAGGTCAGCGACTCCTGGGGCGCGGGGAACTGTTCATGCAATTCGATGTGGGAGCCGAACGACGTCAGCGCGTCGGCGGGGACGAGCCGCTCGGAGAAGTCCGCCTCCAGCACGACGCCCAGCGGGCCCTCGCGCGCCACGAGCGCCTCGGCGGGCATGGGCAGCGTCAGCTCGATGCGCGTGCGCACGCCGGCGCACCGTCCGTACTCCAGCGCGGCGGTGAGCTCCTGCACCAGCCCTGGCAGTCCGGGCGTCACGCCCTCCTCGTTCGGCTCCAGCAGGTGCGGCGGGATGTGGTCCGCGGGGATGCGCAGCGAGAAGGTGGCGGGGGACACCTCCGTCCAGTCGAAGCGCAGCTCCAACGGCGGGGTGTCCCGCTGGGGCAGGGCCTGGGCCTCGGCCTCGAGCACGTCCTCCTCGCTCCACCCGAGCAGATAGGCGCGCACCTCGGGCCGCTCCAGCGTGCCGTAGGTCCAGTGACTCTCGCCGGGCGGCAGCTCCGGCAGCCGATGGTCCTCCTTGAACACGGAGAAGCGGGAGTCCACCGCGTCGAAGCGCGTCGGTGGGCTCGTCCCGTTCTCGTCGGAGAAGCGGGTGGGGTGGGCCAGGATGATGGGCCGCTCCACGGGGACGCCGTCGAGCATGGGCGCGAAGCCGTCCCGCAGCTTCAGCGTGGCGCCCTGGGGGATGCGGCCCAGGTAGATGAGGTCGAGCCCGGACTCCGCGTGCCGCAGGATGGGGACCGCGACCTCGCGCGAGGTGGCGCGCAGGGTGATGGTGGGCATCGCCGTCGCGAGCCCCGCGTTCGTGGTGAGCAGCCGCTGGCCGCCGCTCACGTCGCGGAAGCCGGCGGTGGCGGGCGTCTGCGGATTGTCCACCAGCTCCAGGGTGAGCGGCCGGAAGGTGCCGTCCTTCCGGGGCACGACGAGCCGGGCCACCGTCCGGCCCTCCTCCCACGTCACCGCCGGAGGTTGCCGCGCCATGTAGACCAGGGAGACCAGGCGCAGCAGCGCGGACGCCGAGCCCAGGCCCGTGCGGTGCAACTCCACCACCGTCGCCAGTCGCGTGCGGAAGTACTCGGCGGACTCACCCCGGCGGGGCAGCAGCCCGTGGAGCGCCCCGAGCCGCCCCAGCTCGGAGAGAGCCTTGTCCGCGGGCGACTCCGCCACGGCGAAGCCCCGGGCCAGGGTGTACCAGCGCGAGCGCATCAGCCGCGTCAGCCCGCCCTCCATCTGCTCCAGCTCCAGGGCGAGCGTGGAGAAGAACTCGTTGAGCTTCGTCCCCGATTGGAGGACCGGGGGAAGGTAGCCGACCATGCGGCGTCTGCGCTGGTCCGCGCTCATCCGACCCCCACCAGCTCCGCTCCGCCGAACACGAGGCGCAGGTCGGCGGACACCTCGAGCTGCGTCACCTCCTCGGTGAGCGCATTCGCGGACGGGGCGGAGACCAGGGCCACCGTGGTCCCCGACGGCAGCGTGACGTCACAGCCGAGCAGCCCCGCGACGTGGGCCTGCGAGCGCAGCGCCTCCTCCAGCTTGCCGCGCGTGAGGTACGTCGGGAGGGTGGGGCGCTGCTGCGCCTCCTCGGTGAGCCGCGCCGCGTGGACCTCCATCGCGCCGCGCAGCGCGTCGCGCACCTGCTCCGCCGTGCGCGTGTCGCCCTGGGCGAGCGTGACGACCAGGTCCAGCCGCCACGTCGGGGGGCGCAGCCGGGTGATGCGTGGCGGCTTGCGCACCAGGTCCACGCGCGCGGCCTCGAGCGACTCCAGCCGCCAGTCCCGGTTGGCCCCATACAGGCGGCTGGTGGACTCCAGCACGAGTGTCTTCTCGAGCGCGGCCTCGGAGGCGGTCCCCCACACGTACGTCTCCACCTGGATGTCGGAGATGCGCCGCACCGCCGGGTCGCCGTAGAACAGCGCCTCCAGCTTGCGCCGGCTCACCGACGCGCCCACGGGCAGCTCCCGCATATAGCTGGACAGCTTCTGCTGGAGCTCGCGGCGCAGCCGGTCGAACGTCGCCTCGTCCATGGCGTCGTCGTTCGGCTCCACCTTGAAGTCGAGCAGGAAGAAGATGGTGCGCGCATAGCGCAGCCGCACCAGGATGCCCGCGGCCTTGGACTCGCGGATGGCGGCCTCGACGCGCCGGACGCCCTCGACGTCCGACTCGAAGTCCGTGTCGCCCACCAGCACGTCGACGACGCCAGGCGGCGCGTCCGCGGGCTCTCGCACCGTGACGTGTTGGACCCCTTGCTTGCGCACCGCCGCGGCGATGGACTCCAGCGTGCCCTTCTCGCCGTCGCGCATCGCGGTGCGCGCGCGGGCGCGCAGGTCCGTGTCCGTCTCGTCCTCCGAGTCCCGGCGCAGCGGGGCCGGGTTGGAGACGGCCTCGATGCCCAGGATGGGCCGGGGCATCAGCGTCAGCTGGAAGGGGTTGATGACGGGGGGCGCCTGACGCGCGTCCTCGTCGTCCGACTGGACCTCCTGCACCGGGATGAGCACGCGCGTGTCGCCCTTGCGCAGCGTGGCGTCCTCCCGCGTCTCGAAGAGGGGCAGGGGCTGGCCGTCCGCCGCCATGCCCGTCACCTGGCGTCCGGCGGGGATGCCGATGTCCTCCGGCGCGGGCGCGGCGCGGCTGAGCTCCACCTCCCCGGTGAGGCGTCCGGCGCGTGCGCGCGTGAGGCCCAGCACGGCCACCACGTTGTCCAGCGCCGCGCCCTCGGCGGTGTCCAGGTAGCCCGAGCGGTGCGCCAGCTCCATCATCGCGTAGAACGTCGCCATCTCCCGCGCGTACGCCTCCGCGAGGGTCCGAGCCATGCCTCCGGCGTTGGGGTCCGTTCCGGCCCCCATGTTCGCCAGCAGCCGCTCGACGATGGCGCTGAACGTGGTCGTCTCCGGAGGGATGAGGCTCAAAAGGAGATCTCCCACGTCATCTTCATGACCATGTTGGAGCCCCGGTTGACCTCCTCGAAGCGCACGCGGTTGAAGAGGATGGGCGCCCCCGTCCCCAACGTGACGAGGATGCCGGCCTCCGTCAGGGGCTGGACCGTGGACTGGGCCGGCGGCGGGGGCAGGGTGGCCGTCACCAGGGCGCGCACCGTGCTGGTGCCGTCGCCGAGGATGACCTCCTCCACCTTGGGCGCGGTGTCCGCGGCCAGGTCCACCTGGTTGTCGAGCTTGATGTTGGAAGGCATCGGCTGCGTGGTGCCGGTGCCCACGGCGATGGACCAGCTCGTGGTCAGCGCGTTGACGCGCCCCATGAGCAGCTCCGCCACCAGCCGCTTGCCGGCGATGGTGATGAGGTTGGGGACCTTGCGGCGCTCCATCAGCGTGCCGTCCAGGTTCAAGAGCTCCAGGGTCAGCACTCCGTTCATGCCCTGCGTTTCCTTGCCGTTCATCACGCTCTCCCGAAGTCGTGTCCGTACCCCGTGTGTCCCGCCGCGCTCAGCCCAGGTCGAGCGACAGCCCCAGCTCCACCGGGTCGCCGGTGATGGCGCGGATGCGCGCCCGCACCTCCACGGCCCCCGGGAGGTCCGGCCGCGCGGAGACGGTGAGCTGCAGCACCTCGTCCACGCGCGGGTCCTCCTTGATGGCCTGCCGCACGTACCTGCGCAGCAGGTCCAGGTTGGCGCGGTCCAGCGGCTCGCCGATGAGGTCCGCCACCCGGCTGCCGTAGCGCTGGTGGCCCAGCTGCTCCAGGTGTCCGCGGTAGACGAGCAGCCGCATCGTCAGGGCCTGGATGAGGTTGTCCTTGCCGCTCACCGTCGCGGCGCCGCCGTCGTCGGACCAGTCCAGGTCCACGCCGCCCGACTCCTTGAAGGAGAGCCGCAGGTCGGTCTTGAGCGCGTCCGCCATCAGAGCAACCTCCCCGGGCCCGCGGTGGCGCCGGGCGAGCTGGGGATGCCCGGGGCGACCTTCAGGCGCGTCATCATCTGCGTGAGCGCGTCGGCCAGCGTCTGCGCCATCGCGCCCGCCAGGTCCGGCGCGTTCTCTCCCCGGATGCCACCGGCCTGGAGGAAGCCGAGCGCAATCGGCTGGAGCATGGGCTTGGCGGGCGCGGCGCCCATGAGGCTGCCCGGCGACGTGGTGGTGAAGCCCGCGATGGCCATCCCCGGCGCCACCATCACCGTCGTGGTGAAGAGCACCAGGGCCTGCTCCACCGTCTGCGCGATGGCCTTCGCCAGCGCGTCGCGCTGCTCGCCGTTGAGCTGGTTGGACGCGAGCAGGCCCTTGGCGATGGGCTCTATCTGCGACGCGCCGGGGCCGCCCGCGGGCGGGGGCAGCATCATGCCGGGCCCCGCGGTGCTGCCGGCGCCCGGCGGCGGAGGCGCGGCGGCGGGGATGCCTGGTGACACGATGGCCATGTTCGCGAAGAGGGTGAACGCCTGGCCGCACGCGTCGCCGAGCGCGGTGGCCAGGTCCGGGGCGTTCCCTCCCCGGAGCCCCGCGGACTGCATGGCGCCCTTCGCCAGGCCGCCTATCTCGCTTCCGCTCGGTGCGGGCATGGTTACTTGGCCTTCACGTCCTGCGAGCCCTTGAGCGGCGCGCCGGTGAAGTAGCACTTGTGGCTCTGCTCGGTGATGACGCCGCTGCCGCCCTTGCCCAGGTCGATCTTCCCGGACGCGTCCACCGTGCAGTCGGTGCACTTGAGCTGCACGTTGCCCTCCACCTCCAGCGACAGGTCCGTCTTGCCCTTGATGGTGATGACGTCGTCCTGCTTCACCGTGACGACGGTCTCCCCGGCGGTGATGACCACCGACTGCTCCTGGTCGATGGCGATGGACGTCTTGCCGTTGGGGGGCGAGACGACGCGCCACTCGTCCGCCTCGTGGATGGGCGGGTTGAGCGTGTCCGAGTAGAGCCGGCCGGTGATGACGGGGCGGTTGGGGTCGCCGTTGAGGTACGTGATGACGACGAGGTCCCCGGCGTGCGGCGCGCTCACCATGCCCAGGTGCGGCGTCGCGATGGGCACGCGGCGCAGCTCCAGGCCGCTCTCGCGCAGCTTCACGTTGCACTCGTGGTTGTGCGCGTCGCCGTCCGCGTGCGGGAAGGCGCTCGTCACCACGCCCAGGTCTCCCAGGCGCAGCGAGGCCAGCTCGTCGCGGATGATGGCGCGGATGATGGTGACCAGGTCGCTCATGCTCCGCCTCCCACGAGCTGGGGCGCGCCGGACGGCAGGGCGGTGAACGACTCGGTGCCGGGGGCGACGAGCGCTTCGGCCAGCTCCTTCAGCGTGTCCTTCAGGTCGATGACGGCCCCGCGCAGCGACGCGAGGGACTGCTTGGGCAGGTAGCCCTGGAGGACGACGGTGACGCCCGCGCGGATCTTCTCCAGGAGCTGGTGCGCCGCGTGCGCCGCGCCCGCCAGCGGGGCCAGGGGCTCCAGACCCATGTCGCGCATCTCCTGTTCGGACTTCTCGCCCAGCGCCTTGAGTCCATCGAGCGCGGGGTCCAGCGCGTCGAGCAGGTCCGGGATGGCCGCGACCTGCTCCAGCTTGCCGATCCACGTGATGATGAAGTCCAGCGCCTTGTCCATGCCGTCGAGGACGACCTTCACGGGGGCGCCGATGCCGCACTTGCGCACCAGCCGGACGATGGCGGCGACGGTCTTGGACTCGAGCAGCTCGTCCAGCGCGTCGATGAGCCGGGTGATGCCATCCACGATGTCGGCCGTCGTGCTCACGGGAGTTTCTCCAGGTCCTTGAAGGGGCCGAGCGGATCGAACCCGCTGATGACCTCGCCCAGGGCGACGGCCTCCTTGCCCACGCGCTGGACCTTGGCGAGGAAGTCCCCGGCGCCGGCGATGTCCTTGATGATTGCGAGCGCGTCGCCCAGGTCCAGGCCCGTCATCTGCTCCAGGATGTTGATGCCCTCGGTGGCGAGCTTCTCGATGAACTCGCCCAGGCTCCCCGCCTGGCTGAGCGACTGCACGAAGCCGATGATGGCGCCGGGGTTCACCTTGCCGAGCTTGCCGAGCAGGCTGCTGAAGTTGCCTCCGGTGAGCGATCCCCTGGTGCCGTTGACCACCGAGCCCAGCTCGTCCGGCGACAGGTGGCCGAGCAGCTCCGGGTTCGCGTCCACCGCGTCCATGAGCGTCTCCGGCTTCTGGAGCACGCCCGCGGCGTCCGTGGAGCTCCTGGCCCAGGACCGCGCATCCTGGGAGACGGCGTCATTCACCGCGCCCACGCCCGCGTCCGCCTTGGCGGGGGGCTCGACGTACTCCTTCACGCGCAGGAAGAAGCTGAAGCGGCTCTGGTGGCCCGCGAGCTGGCGCACCTGGAAGTCCGCGATGAGGACGTCGGTGAGGTCCGCGCCGGCGATGGCGTCCGAGGCGAACGACAGGGGCGTCGCCTTCATCTGCGCCTGGCGCAGCTCCTCCAGCGCGGCCTGCGGGTCCTCGCCGAGCAGCAGGCCCTCCATGACCACGGTGACGGGCTCGCGGCCCAGGTCCTGGAAGACGCTGCCGGCCTGACCGGGCACGCGCTGCTGGACGAGGTTGCGCGCGTCCTCGGTGTAGATCTTCGTGAGCCCGATGAGCTCGATTCTTCCGATGCGGACGGGCATGTCAGAGCTCCATCCGGGTGGTGAAGCCCGTGCGGGCGTCGAGCTGGTGGCGCACGGTGCGCACGCGGAGCACCTGTCCGGAGAGCAGGTCCTCCACGGGGTGTCCCTGGGGGATGTCCGTCACGGCGATGAGGTCTCCGGGTTGGACGGCGGGCGCGCCGAGCACGACGAGGAAGCCCTGGAGCTTGCGTGACGCCAGCGCGGTGACGCGGCCCTTGGCCTGCGCGGAGGCGCTGTCACCGCTGCGCACGGCGCCGTCCTTCACCTCGCGCGAGTGCTTGCCCACGGAGCCAGCGCGGACCTGCCCCTGGTCACCCAGCGCGGCCTTGCCGTGGATGGGGGCGACGTCGTCCACCAGCCAGTGGGCCTTGCTGTCGCCCTGGGAGCTGGCTGCGCCCTCGCCCCAGACCTCGAAGCCGTCGATGGCGGGGAGCGCCTGGTGCAGCTGCGTGCGCAGCACCTGGGTGCGGTAGACGAACGTGTGGTCCGCGCCGCCCTTCCTGGGCGCGGAGAAGTGCACCTGGCCTCTTCCGTTCGTGAAGACGTCGAAGCCGCACTGTTCGGCCAGGCGCTGGATGTGGCGCAGGGCGCGAGGGCCGCGGTGGAGCACGTAGCTGGGGAACGTCAGGCCGTCCTCGACGGTGCCCGCCTTCGCGCTCGCGAGCCCGAGCAGGTCCCGCACGATGGCGCCCGCGGACATCTGCTCGTAGGCGCCCGTGGCGTCGATGCGCGCGAGCTGGGTGAGCGCGTCGCCCCCGATGACGACGGCGGAGTCCGCGGCGGCGCGGGCCTCCAGCACCTGTCCGGTGAAGACGGTGACGGAGCCGTCACCCGGGTCCAGGGCGATGGTGGTGGACTCGCCGGGAGCGGGGAGCCCCGCGTCGGAGGGGACGAGCTCCACGGTGCACCGTCCGCCCACGCCGTCCATGGTCAGCTCGCTGGAGATGGAGCGGACCAGGGCCTGTCCCTGTCGGGAGGAGTTGGAGGCCCGGAGCGAGCCGATGCTCACCGTGTATCCGATGCCGGCCATGGCTCAGACCTCCAGTCCGTGGCGACGCGCCGACTCGCGGAGGATGTCCACCAGCGCGTCCTCCAGCGTGCGCCGGTCCATGCCCGTCGCCGCGTTGTCGGTGCCGACCTGCACGCTCACGTTGAACGTGTTCTGGACGGGGGCGCTGGTGTTGGGCTCGGTGCTCGGGGCGGGGACGGAGAGCTGTCGCGCGTGCTCCAGCATCGGCGCCATCGCGTGGGAGACCTCACGCGAGAGGGGGAGCACCGGCTGGGGGGAGGGCGCGGCAGCGGGCGACGGCGCTTCGGGAGGCGCGAACGTGAGTCGGGACTTGGGACGAGCGTGGGGAGTCGTGGGCGACGGCGGTGTGGGAGACAGCAGCTGCACGACGCGCGGGCGTGGGGCGACGTCCGCGCTCGTGGGAGTACCGCTCGCGGCGGGCGAGGGGAGGGGGACCTCGAAGGCTCGCTCGTGCGGAGCCGGGAGGTTCGTCGCATCGGCGACGAGCGGCGGCGCGGAGGTTGGCGCGGGCACGGCGGCGCTGCTGGGAGGCAGGGCTCTCATGAGCCGGACGACCTGTCGCTTCGGCGAGGCCGGGTCCGTGGACTTGACGGTGATGCGGAGTCCTTCCGGTGCGGGTCTTGTTGCGGCGGAAGCAACGGGCGTCCCGGCGGAGACCTCGGGCCCTCGGGGAACGCTGGCGTGCGGCGATGCATCGGGGCGCGGTCCCACGGAGACGGACAGGGGCGTCGTGGCCATGCCGCTTTGGTCATCGCTCGCGAACATCGAGGTGTCGGAGGACCACCCCCTCGGAGCTGGAGAAGCTCCGAGGGACTCGGACGCCCGCGACGCAACTCCGTGCTGCATGAGCGGAGCGTGGTCTCGTGTCGCGGAAGCACCGGTTCGCACCGAGTCACCCGACGAGGCGTGAGACGCGGACGCTTCAGGGGAGAGCCCCCGAGCGGGGAGGGCGGCTTCGCTCGATGACGCAAGCGATGTGAGGTCGGATGCCCCATGCGCCGCATCACGGGATGAGGCCCAAGACGGGCTGGAGGCCGCTGCTCCATCTGCTGCGTGACTCGCGACGGGACCGTGCCGAGCCTCGCGCGTCGCAACCATCGAGAGCGCAAGAGCGCGCGTCCCATGGGCTGTGTGACTCGCGCGCGAAGCGTGCTGCATCTCACGCGTCGCATCCGTTGAGAGGGCGAGGTCGCGTGTCCCCTGCGCAGTGTGACTCGTGGAAGGAGCCTGCTGCGCCTTGTGCGCGGCATCCGCGGAGGGGACGAAGTCGCGCGGCCCAGGCGCAGTGTGACTCGCGAAAGGATCTTGCTGGGCTATGTGAGCGGCATCCGCCGAGGGGACGAAGTCGCGCATCCCAGGCGCAGTGTGACTCGCGGAAGGAGCCTGCTGGGCCTTGTGCGTGCCCTCCGTCGAGAGGGCGAAGTCGCGCGTCCCAGGCGCTGTGTGACTCGCGGAAGGAGCTTGCCGCGCCTTGTGCACGCCATCCGTCGAGAGGGCGAAGTCGCGCGGCCCAGGCGCTGTGTGACTCGCGGAAGGCTCCTGCTGGGGCATGTGCGCGGCCTCCGTCGAGAGGGCGAAGTCGCGCGGCCCAGGCGCTGTGTGACTCGCGGAAGGAGCCCGCTGGGCCTTGTGCGCGGCCTCCGTCGAGAGGGCGAAGCCGCGCGGCCCAGGCGCTGTGTGACCCGAGGAAGGGCCTTGGGGGGCCATGTGCGCGGCCGCCGTCGAGAGCGCGAAGTCGCGCGTCCCATGCGCTGCCTGACTCGCGGCCACGCCCCGCTGGAGCTTGTGCGTGGCATCCGTCGAGAGGCTGTTCGGAACGGATGCTCGGGACGCAAGCCCCCGCGTCTCACTCGATGGGGAGAGGGGTGCTCGTTGGGGCGGCTCTACGTCCCTCGACGAGAGGCCTGAGGACGCCTCGTGTCCATGCGCGGGCTTCAAGAGGGCTCCGTCATTCGCCATGACGAGCGCTCCGGACCGCATGTGGCTTGACGGGTTCGGAGTGCGAGCCAGGCGGGATGCGTCGGTTCCAGCTGTCGCGCTCGCGACGTTCTCCTCGGCTGGCCCGGGACGTGGCTCCTCGACGGGGCGCGGGAGGGGCGCGCCGATCTGCCGCGCGACCCCTTCGAGTGCACGCAGCGCCGGGGTGCGCAGGCGAGAGGTCAGCTCCGCGGTGGTGAACGTCGTTCGCATCAGTCGTCCTCCACCTGGATGACCACCGCATCGGGAAAGTCGGACAGCCGCGGGGCCCGCGATGCGGGGGCCTGCCGCGGAGGCGGAGCAGGAGGCTCCGTGAGCTTCAACATCGTCAGCAGTCGGTCCACCTCGGAGGCGGGCGTCGCCCAGACCTGGGCGGGAGTCCACCCCAGGGCACGGCACAGCTTCAGCGTCATCTCCGCGAGGACCCGGGCCTGCTTGCCGGGCGCCTCCAGCATCCGGTCCTCGGGACTCGCGGCGTCCGCGTTGACGGTGACCACCGCCTCCAGCAGCGCCGCGGTGGTGGCGCCGTCCAGCGACTCCAGCGCCACCGGGGGAGCCCACTCGACGACCGACGCGTCGAGCATCCCGCGCAGATACCGCTCCAGGCTCAGCTCGCGGGCGCCATCGGCCAGCGTGACCAGGCTCGCCTCGAGCACCTGGGTGCGCTCGGCGAACGTCCAGGGGCGCAGCCGGGCACGCACCTCGCCCACCTGCCGCCATCCCTCGGGTAGCACCCCGACGGACGGCTCGCGAAGTCCACACAGCGCCCACCACAGCGCGAGCGGCGCCAGCTCCGTGAAACGCGACTCCGCAACGCCCGAATCCCGCAGCACGTCGAGCGCGAAGCCCTCCGCGTCGAAGTCCAGCCTGGCGCCCTCCAGCCGCGCATGCGAGTCCAGCGCGCGCAGGTGCGCCCCGAAGCCCCACCGTCGGAGCGGGACGCGCTCCCCGGTGGCGACCTCCACCTCGATGCTCCGCGAGGAGTCATCGGTGTGGAGGCGGAAGCGCCGGCCGTCGATCTCGATGGAGAGCGACGCTCCGGGCGACTCCGTGTGTGGGCTCGCGGGCGCCTCCCTCACGGACTATTCCTCGCGCAGGCGGGTCGCCGTGAAGGCGTACGTCGTGGCGGCGCTGCCGTGGGCGTCCATCTGGAACGACTTGCTCTCCACGAAGCAGTCGTCGAAGGACAGGGTGCGCGTGTCGTCCGTGCCCTCGGTGCGCTTGAGGTTGGCCACCAGTTGGAACTTGCCGCGCGCGTCGAGCAGCGAGTCCAGCTTCACGGCGGCGGAGCGGATGACCAGCTCACCGATGACGGTGCGCAGGCCGAAGATGACGTCCACGCGCTCGTTGGAGCCGATGGCGCGGATGTCCTCGCGCTCCGTGACCACCCGGAAGGCGAGCGACTGGAGGCCGTCCACGGCCTCGCCGTCGACGAGGATGCTGCTACGGTTGGCTGAGAATACCGTTGGCATCGATGCGTTCCCTCATCAGACCTGGACCGTGATGGTCGCGTAGATGTAGTCGATGGCGCGCACGGGCCTGACGGCCATGTTGACCCTCACGATTCCGAGCGCGAAGTCCTGCTGCGACGAATAGACCTCCACCTTGAAGGCGGGGTCCTTCCCGTCGGTGGAGGGGACGATGGCGCCGTCCTTCTCCATCTGCACCAGCGCTTCCACCAGCTTCTGCTTCAGCGCGCTGCGCCCGTCCGCGTTGTTGAGCAACCCGATGAACAGGTCGCCCACCATCTTCAGCGTGCGCACCGCGCGGTCCGCCACGCGGCGCACGTTGATCTGATCTCCATCCGTCGTCAGACCCCGCACGACGATGGTGCCCCGGCCGCGCTCCGTGACCACCGGCACCACGAAGGCCCTGAGCAGCGCCTTCTGCTCCTCCACGCTCAGGGACAGCTCGTTCAACCCGGACACGCGCTTGAACGTGGGCGACTGGTGCGGCGTGAGGCCGCCCACCATGCCCGCCACCGCGCCCACCACGCCGTGCGGCGCGACGAGCACGAACCTGTCACTCACCAGGTTGGAGGCCAGCTGCGCGGTCTCCTCCAGCGTCCCCGTGGGGGGGATCTGTCCGAAGCCCAGGCGCCCCTTGCTCTCGCCGCTCAGCGCGTTGCAGTGGCTGATGACATCGCCATAGATGCGCGACAGCTTGGCCCTGTCCGTGAAGTCCTGCACCGCGGCCAGCACCAGGTCCACGTCGGGGTGGTCCTTCAGCTTCCCCAGCGCCGTGGCGTACTCGTCCGGCGACGCGTCCTTGCCGCCCGCCAGCGTGTACGTGCCCGCCGTGGGCCAGCCCACGCCCTTCGTCGTGTCCACGCGGATGAACGACGAGGTGTCCAGCGTCGACACCAGCCCCGCCGAGTTCACGTTGCGCAGCACCTCCGCCGCGCCGCTCGCCGGGTGGATGACCTCCAGGTCGAACGACACCGTCTTGTCGATGTTGTCCCGGTAGCTCACCTTGACGGTGATGCCGTTGGCCCACGGGCCGGCGACTCGCGCCTGGAACGTCGCGCCATACTTCTCCCCGGTGGAGCCGGAGGGATACTTGCTCGCATCCGGCGGCGCGGTGATGGTCGCGCTCGTCCCCGCCGTCGCGGCGAGCGGTGAAATCACCAGCTCCGACACACCGTTGTCCAATGCCTGCCGCGCCTCCGGGAGGCTGTAGGCGCTCGCGCGCCCGGCCACCTCCAGGAACCGCGACCAGCTGCTGGCGCGTATCACCTTGCCCTGGGCTGACTCCAGGAAGCCGGTGATACCGAGAACCCCCGACGGCGCGAGCTGTTGGGGCAACACTTCCTTGACGACCGTGACCTGGACACCGGGAATGATGAGACCTGTGGCCATACGCTCCCCGACCCTCGTGAGCGAGGGGGTATCGAACCCTGCTCAGGGTGCAGGTTCCCCGGACCGTGTCACTGGGCACACGCCCACCCCGACCGGGGCACGGTCCTATTCAATGACTGGTTGATTTTGAGCCGACGACGTCTGGAATCAGGGATTGGTGGCGGGAATCTGCACGCCCGTCTTGCGCAGCGCCGCGAGCGTCGCCGGCAGCAGCGTGGACGCCTCGTTGATGAGCGCCTTGCCCACGTTGAGCAGCAGGTCGACGATGGCGACGATGTGCTCGACGCCCGCTCCCACGAAGTCGACGATGATGTTCAGGAAGCGCTGTCCCGTCAGCGCCAGGTTCCGCGCCGAGTCCGGCAGCAGGTCCAGCGTGGAGTTCACCAGGTCGCGCCCGGCCTCCAGCACGTTCTTGATGGAGTCCACCACGTTGGGGTCCATCAGGGGCTTGATGAGCCCTTCCACCTGCTTGAGCACCGAGCTCAGGACGTTGCGCACCGGCGTCCAGATGACAGCAATCTTGTCGGTGATGCTCTTGAAACCCGAACCGCTCACCGCCAGATACAGCTTGTACAGCGCCTGCTCGACCTGGATGGCGATGTTGTCCACCGTGGCCAGGGCGTCGGATACGTTCGCCGCTGCGTCTGCTGCCATGGAATGTCCCCCTCGGATGATTTGAGTGCGCTCATGCGAAACATGAACGCACACGGAGAGTATGTGAGGGAACACTCCGGATTCAAGGTTTTATCGGGTAGGCAACAAAACAGCGTTTCACCCTACCAGGCTTGAGTTGTCGCGAGTGACCCATGCGAGGGCCTTCTAGAGCGGCGCGGGCCAGACGAGCGCGCCCAGGCCCAGGTGGGCTCCTTGCGCGTCATGGACGAGCCACAGCTCCACGTCGTGAATCCTGAACAGCTCCCCGCCCTTGGTGACGCGGATGCCGGAGTAGCCCTTCATGAAGCCGCGCTCCTGGACGGATTGAATCAGGGCGGCGCGCTCCTGCTGGCCGTCGGGTGGCGCGCTGAGCCGAGCGGGCGTCTGGAGGAACTCGTCGGCGGAGTAGCCGAACTGCCGGGACGCGGCGGCGTTGGAGTAGAAGTAGACCGGCTCTGGCTGGGTGTCCTGGGCCAGCAGCATGAAGGGCGCCTGGGTGTGGACCCACGAGAGGCGGGTCGGGTCGGAGACGTGCTCGAGGTGGGGAGGGCAGAAGCCGACGCCCAGGGGCTTGTTGAAATATCGCCGGTAGGTGGTGTCGAGCAGCTTCAGGAGAGGCATCACCTCATGGATGGCTTTCATCGGGGTTTCTCCGGGCAAGCGCGGGCGGTCAGAGGTTGCCGGCGCGGGGGTTGAGGCCGAGCACCTGTTCGCTGTCGACGGGGATGGTCACCAGGATGGACTGCCCCGCGCGAGCACGGTGGAGGCTCAGGATGGCGTCCAGGTTGGTGAGGTCTGGCTTCAGCTCGAACCCCACCCAGCCACAGGCGCGAGCGATGTCGCCGAACTCCATGGGGGTGAGCTGGGTGTGACGGCGCGAGGCCTGGATGCCCGGGAGGATGGTGGGCAGGGCCTGCTCGACGATGCCGTAGCTGGAGTTGTCGAGCACGAACAGGAGCAGGTCCAGGTGGCTCGCCTCGGAAAGACATCCCGCGAAGAGCCGGAAGCAGCCGTCGCCGGTGAAGCCGACGACGTGGCTGTCGGGGCTTGCCAGTCGCGCGCCGATGCACAGGCCCAGCACATTGCCCATGGCCGAGCCCCGATAGAGTGAGAAGAAGCGCGCGTTCGGATGGGGGCGCTGGGTGACGTATTGCCGGTCCTTGTAGGAAAGACAGACATCATCGAAGCCGAGTGTCCCCGGAGCCCAGCGGGAATCCAGCTGGGTGAAGAGCTGGCGCAGGTCCACGAAGCCAGGACGGGGTGGGGGGCGCGGCGTGTGGTTGAGGTTCGCGGGCGCGGGGGAGGCGCGTCGGGTTCGCGGAGGGCTGTGCTCCAGGTGCTCGACGAGCGCATGCAGGGCGCTGTCCAGGGGCGTCACCCATTGATGGAACTCGTGCCGCGCGCGGTGGGCGAAGCTGCCGTCGAGCTGGCCGTAGCCGTCCTCGATGGACGTGACGACGAACGTCTTCCCGGCGGGGTAGGGCTGGAGGTTGACGGTGTATTCGTCCGGACAGGCTCCGAGCACCAGGAGGACATCTTCCTCGCCCAGGCCCTTCCAGACGTCCATGGCCGCGTCGTTGCCCCCGAAGCAGATGTAGCCATGGCCCCACGGGTTCTGTCGTTCGACACCGTTGGCGCCGTTGATGCTCCAGACGAGCGAGGCTCCGAGCTGCTCACACAGGCGGGTGGTGAGCTTCGGTGCCCCCGGCGCGCGCGCCAGCTCCTCGCCAGCGAGGATGACGACGCGCCGCCCCTCCGCCGCGGCGTGGAACGTCTTGACGAAGTGACGGACGTCCTCCGGCTTCGCCTCGGGTGGACGGAGCGGGTGGAATTGGCAGGACTCCTCGCCGCTGGGGAGCTTGAGGAGGTTCGGCTCGATGACGAGCACGATGGGCTTGGACTGCTGGAGCCGGTGCTGGGCCTGGCGCAGCTGTGGGATGAGGGTGGCGGGCTGGTCGAGCACGAACACGCCCCCGGGGAGCTCCGCCTGGAGCTGGGGAACGATGTTGCTGCCGAGCGGGGAGGTGTCCTGGAGCGGGCTGAGCCCCGGACTCTTCGTGGAGCACAGGGGCACCAGGAAGACCGCCGGGATTTCATGCAGCTTGGCGTCGCTCAAGCCGCAGGACAGCAGCTTGGTCGCCGCGCCCGTGGTCGCGACGCAGCATCCCAGCCCGCCCGTGGCGAGATAGCTGCCCAGGGGTGTGAAGCCCGCGGCGTACTCGCCCAGCGTGAAGAACCAGGGAGCCTCCTCGCCGCGCGGCTCCTCCCGTCGTCCTGGATGGGGCTCCAGGTTCTGGAGGAAGTGCAGCAGGCCGCCACCCGTGACGCCAGTGCAGGTCGTGACGCCCCAGGCCCGCAGCGCGGACAGGAGCACGTCATAGCCACTCGGTCGCTTCATTGGATTGGTTGTCATGAGCACCAGGATAGGGGTGCGAGCATTTGTCTGCACGACTGTGTTTGTGAGGGATGGGAGCATGACAGGGCCTCCCTGCGGGCAATGGTCGTGTCGAATGTTTGTATTTGATTTTGCGTGGATGACTTGTTTCAGGGCGGGGCTCTCAGCGGGCCGTGTCATGCGGGCTCGTCCGGGTGCGGCATGCGGGCCCAGGCAACTCATTCGGGGGTTGGACCGACAACTGGGTGGTCAGTCATTTCCTCCAGCGCCCGGGAGTCTGCCCATGACCGCTCGCATCGATGGCAAGCCACGCCCACACGTCGGGAACACCCAGAAGAAGGAGGTGGCTTCGGCCGTGCCGGTCCGGATTCCCTCCGGGAACAGCGTCGCGGAGCGGGCGCGCCAGCAAGGGGGCGTGGATGCCTTTCAGGGAGCACGGCTGAGCGAGCGTTCGCTGGCGAGCCTCGGCAATCCCACGGCGCTCGCGAAGCAGGGGGAGGCGTGTCCTGTTCCGGTGCTGACGCCCGCGGAGGAGGCGGAGGCGCGGCGGGCCATCGAGGAGGCGACGGGCGGGGAGAACCCGGAGTCCATCGCGGAGTGGTTGAGGGCGCACCCGGACCCCGCGGAGCAGGCGGCGTTCATGGACATGCTCTTCGAGTACGGCCCCACGGTGGGGAACATCCTCGACAACGCGGACGACCTGAGCCCCGAGGACCAGCAGCTCCTCTCGGACGCGCTGGACGCGGCCTACCGGCGGGGAGAGGTCACGCTCGACGAGCTGAAGGAGGCGGTGGGCTCCCACGGGAACGGGACGTGGAGCGGCGAGTCCCACGAGATGTTGGCGAAGATCATCGCCGGGACGGGGAACCCGGACCTCATCAATGCCTACGTGGAGCGCGAGCTGGAGATCATGCAGGCCGACAACGTGGAGGACCCCGCGCGAGCGGTGGCCATCGCCACGGCCCTGGCGAGCCTCCCGCCAGGCGAGCTCCAGACGTTCCTCGAGCGCAACCCGGAGGTCGTCTCGCGGGTGTTGAAGAACCTCGAGGAGCCCATCGCGCGCATGGGGACGGGGTCGTACGAGGCGCTCGGGAAGCTCCTGGACGCGGCCGGCGCCATCCAGCCGCCCACGCCTCAGTCCCTCCAGGTGTTCATGGACAGCATCCCGTACCTGGGTGAGAACGAGGAGTCCCGCGCCGCGGCGGCCCGGTTCTTCACGCGCAACGCGGATGCCATCCTCGCGTCCGTGGCGGACGCCTCTGGAGCCATCAGCAGCCAGAGCGCCGGGAAGCTCGCGGAGTTCTTCACGAGGACGCTCTTCACCGACCCTTCATTCGAGGGACAGGAGGCCCTGCACACGTTCGTGGTGCAGAAGCTGGGGGAGATGCAGAGGCGGCTGGAGACCGAGGCGACCGCCAATCCTCCTTCCCAGGACGCTCAGCGCCTGGCCCGGGGCATGGGCAGCCTCGTGGGCGCCATCGAGGGCGGCTTCATGCTCGCCGTCGAGGAACTGGACGCGCGCAACGAGGCCACCAAGGGCCTGGTGGGGTTGATCTTCAAGGCCAAGGACCTGCTTCCGGACGTGTCGCTCCCCGTGATTGGGAGCGTGCGCGACCTCACGCTCGACCAGATCCAGGACTGGGTCACCGACGCGCTGAAGGAGCATCCGGATGACCCGAAGGATGCGATTCCCTTCCACCTGCTCTTCGGAGAGGCCATCTCCAATCCGCTGCTGGCGACCATCTACGAGACCGCGCGGGGCACCGCCCTGGACAACCGCGAGCTCGGCCTGGACGACTGAGTCCGGACGGGAACGGCACGGCTCCGGCCCTCGAGTCGAGCGCCGGAGCCGTCGTGGTGGTTGCTACCAGGCCACGCTGTCCAGGTGGACGGTGCCCGTCCAGCCCGCGTTGGTGATGAGCTCCACGCCCAGTTGGTACAGCGGCGTGGTGCTGTCCGAGGGCAGGGGAATGGTCAGCGTGTTCCAGGCCCCCGTCTGGAGGCTGCTCGCGGCGGTCCACTTGCCCCTGTAGCGCCAGTTGCTCGTGGCGCCCTCCAGCGCGAACGGCTGGACGGCGGTGAGCTTGCTCCCCGCGGGAACCCACAGGCGCATCGTGACCACGCCCGCTTGAGGCACGGTGGCGGTCATCACGGACACGACGCCCGTGCCCGCGGTGCCACTGAACGGAATCGCGAGCGAGCGCGTGCCCGACTGGGGCCGGGTGGTGGTGGACGTCGCGGTCTTGAGCGGCGCGCCCGTGGCGGACCAGCCCTCGGTGCCGGACTCGAAGCCATACCCACGACCCGTGCCCCCGCCCGAGCCGGCATCCGGTGTCCCCGCGTCGGTGCCGCCCGAGCCGGCGTCTCGCGGTCCCCCTGCATCCGGAACCCCCGCGTCGGTTCCTCCGTCGGTGCCAGTGCCCGGGACGGGCAGGGTGGTGCCCGTGGCCGGGAGCGTCAGTCCACCGGCGGTCAGGAAGGGCGACGCGTTGCTCTTGAGATAGGGCTGGCCGTTCGTGCCCAGGTCATTGGTGTAGGAACTCTGTCCGCCCGCGCCCGCGCCGAAGAGCAGCGCGATGACACCCGCGTTGGCGAACTTGCGCCGGTGCGCGTCTCCAGCGGGGCCGAAGAAATACTCGGTCCGGTTGTCTCGGTAGCCCGCGCGAGGGGTGCCATCGTTGTTGATGTTGCGGTGCTGTGAGTTGCCGAGCGGAATCTGCCAGAGCACCCAGCGCTTGCCGGAGGTCTGGTTCATCAGCGTGAGCCACTGGTGGTAGCGATTGAACGAGCGCGAGGCGATGGCGGCGTTGTCGTTCGTGTCCCACCACACGTCCTGGCCCCGGGTGAGCTTGTAGAAGTCCGCGTCACGGTCCAGCGGGTCTCCGACGAGCACGTCGTACGTCGCGCCGGTGCTGTTGGCGCCCAGGCCCAGCGGCTTGAGGAAGTTGACGACCTTGTCCACCTCCGGCTGCAGGGGATCGCTGATGGAGCAGCAGGAGATGTCCTTGCCGCTGGCCCACGCGGAGATGTGGAGGCCGAGGATGACGTTGTTCGCGCCCACGGCCTTGCGGAGCTGAAGGAAGGCGAGCCCCCATCCCGCCACGGTGTTGGGCAGGCCCGCGAGCTCCGGCATGCCCGTCGCCGCGACGGCGGCGTACGTGTTGGGGTTGGAGTTCGTATAGAACTGGAGCAGGCCCACCGCGTCCGGTTCGATGGGCATCAGCACCGGCCTGCCGTACTCCTTCGCGCGCTGGAGGAGGATCTTGAAGTCACTGAAGTAGCCGCGCATGGTGTCGATGTTCTGCACCTTCGCGAGGGACTCGGCCTCGCCGCCGCCTGGCTCCGCGAAGAGCTGGTAGAAGACGGGCGCGGGGATGAAGCCCTGGGTGTTGGACTCGGTGAGGAAGGTCTTCGCCCACGCGCCGTCGCGCTGGCCCCAGCCCCAGTTGTCCACCCAGCCCTTGGTGAGGTAGCGGTAGCGCACGTCCCAGGGGACGCCGCTGTCACGCATCCAGTTCTGGCCCGCCTCCTCGAAGAGGCCGATGGACAGGCGATTGGGGAGGCCCGTGGGCACGGGGCCCTTCACGCCGGGCGGTGCGGCTTGAGCGAACGCGGACGACACAGCCAGGGTCGTGCAGGCCAGCGCCAGCACGGCGACGGTTCTTCGGAGCGTTGTTCTCATGCCCCTGAATACAAACGGCGTGCGGTCGCCACGCCGGTTGCCCGCAGCGGGAGTCTCGTCGCCCGCTGCACGTCCGGGGCTTCAGCCCCTCGGTGTCACGGACCGGGACAGGCGAGGCCCGGCTCGGGCGCGTCCGTGTCCTGGAAGGCGAGCAGGCAGCGGAGCGCTTCCGGGTCCGCCGAATCCGCCAGGTACGTGCGTCGCCACAGCATCGCGGCCACGCGGTTGGGCAGTCGCGGGTCCTGCGCGATGAGCGCGCGTCGCACGCCGTTGGCGCCGATGGGCACGGTGGCCGCCGCGGCCTCCAGCTTCGCCACTTCGTCGGGACAGCCGTCCGGGCAGTTGTAGAGGAACACCGCGTGCCCGTGCTCCAGGTTGTGGACGTACAGGCATCGCGACACGGGCTCTTCGTAGATTCCACAGCGAGCCACGCTGGCGCAGTGGGGCCCGGAGTTCGGAGGGTTCTCCCCGTTGCCGCAGGCAGGGCTGTCGCAGACGGCGAGGTGCCCGGAGGACGTCTGCGTGGAGAGGGGGAAGCTGAACTGGCCGCAGCCGCCAGGCGCCGCGTCCGAGGAGTCGCAGGCGGACAGGGACAGGAGCGCGAGCAGCGAGGGGAGGGTGAGGAGGCGTTGGGCGTGCACGCCCCCGTCATACCGCATCAGCCGGGGAACGCGCCGCGACGCTCCACGTCCTGGGCGCGCAGCCCTGGCAGCCCCACGGCATCGGCGAAGCGGAGGAAGTCGGACTGGCTCACGTTGCCTCCCGTGGCGCGAGCATGGCCGTGGCCCAGCTCCTCGCCCATCGGCGGCAGGCCCAGTCCCTGGATGAAGGCCCTCAGGTCGATGGGCGCATGGCTGCGCATCGCGAAGTTCACGCGGCCGGGCAGGTAGCCCGTGTTGGCCGCGATGACGATGTGCTCGGGCAGCCGCTGCGTCCATCGCACGGCCACCAGCGGATGAACCTGCGCCTCCGAGCTGAACAGGAGCAGCGCCACGCGCGACGCGACACGGGGCGGCGTGCGAGCACACCGCTCGACCTCGCGGCGCACCTCCACGCGGCAGTCGTGCAGCTCGTCCACGCCGGGCACGCGACCCTCGGAGATGTCCTTCGCGGCCCCCGCGCGCAGCAGGACCTCCAGGGCCCGGGGCGCGGCGAAGCGGGCCGAGCGTCGGGCCGCGTTGATGAGGGACACCGTCTCCGTCACCGCCTTGCGGTTCGCGCGTCGCAGCGCGTCCTTGAGGAACGGCATGGGGGCATCCGCGCCCAGGTCCCCCACGGTGCCCAGCACCGCCAGCCACTCCAGCGGCCCCGGCACGACGAGCGGCGACACCAGCACGTAGGTGAGCAGGCTGCTGCTCGCGATGGGCTCATGGCCATCCGCGGTGACGACCTGTGCCCCGGGAGGGAAGGACTCCGCCGCGTGGTGGTCCACGATGAGGGTGGGGACGGAGGGCAGGAGCGGCGCGGGTCGGCTGCCCATGTCGAGGACGACGAGCGCGTCGGGCTTCGTCGCATGAAGCCGCTCCAGGAAGCCGGGCGAGTGGGCATGCTCTCCCTTCCCTGGCACGCGGACGGCGACGCGGGCGCCCACGGCCTCGAGCGCTCGCACCATCAGGACGCCGGAGGCCAGGCCATCCGCATCCGAGTGGGGCGCCACCAGCACGCGCTTGCCGCGCTGGGCTTGGATGAAGAGGCGGGCCTCGGCGAGCGCATCCTCGGACGCGGGCCAGGTGGGGTCCTTCGTGTGACCGAGCAACATGTCTTCAAGCTGTAACGCCAACCTCTGACAGCAGAAGGAGCGGCAAGGGGGGCCTGCCTGCTCCACGAGCGTGCCCGAGTGGGGCTGGTGGCCCGCTGTGCGTGGGCCCGTTCGTGGCGAGCTTGTCCCAGGTGATGGAAGGCTTCGACACCTATCGACTCGGCTATGTCGCGCAGAGCCTGACGCTGGGCGTGAGCGCGGGGCACACCTGCCGCCTGGCGGGCGCCACGCCCCAACGCCTGGAGTCGCTCATCGCGCAAAACCTCGAGGAACTCCAGCGCCTGCTCGAGTTCAACGCCTCGCGAGGCATCGAGCTGTTCCGCATCGGCTCCTCGCTCATCCCGTTCGGCTCGCACCCGGTGAACACGCTCCCGTGGTGGAAGACCTTCGGCCGGGACTTCGAGCACCTGGCCCGCCTCGCACGCCGCTCGAATCAAAGGCTGTCGATGCATCCCTCGCCGGCGGGAGCCTCGCTGTCCTCCCGACACGCGCGGGTTCGCGAGGCCTCGCTGGCGGAGCTGCGCTACAGCGCGCGCGTGTTGGACTTGCTGGAGGCCGGGCCCGAGTCGCGCGTGGTGCTCCACGTCGGGGGCGCCGCGCCGACGCGCGAGGAGGCCCTGGTCGCCGCACACCGATTCCTGGACGAGATGCCCGTGTCGCTGCGCGAGCGGCTCACCATCGAGCACGACGACAAGGTGTGGAGCGCGCGGGAGGTCCTGCCCCTCGCGCGCGAGCACGGCGTCCCGATGGTGGGAGACAACCTCCACAACGCGGTCCTCGCCTCGACGCCTGTGATGTCATTGAAGGAGCTCCTGCGCGAGGCCGCGTCGACGTGGACGGCGCTGGACCTGCGGCCCAAGTTCCACCTGGCCAGCCAGCGCCCCCAGTCGCGGGCCGGGGCGCACTCGGACCGGGTGGACCCGGCGGACTTCCGGAAGATGGTGGCCGCGCTGCCGGTGCCGGCGGACCTGATGCTGGAGGCGAAGGAGAAGGACGTCGCGGTTTTCGCATTGCGTCAGCTTGCGAACGAACGCCGAGGCCGACGCGGTGGGGTGGGCGCGCCGGCGCCGTAGACATTGTTTTCTTGGATGTCTTCGGGCAGCGGTTCCTCTACGGTCCGCGTCCATGAACCGGACCCGACTCACGCAGTCGTTGCTGCGCTCGGCCCTCGCGGCCCTGGCGCTGACCGCCGCCCCTGGCCTCGCCCAGACGCCCGCCGCCAAGGCCACGCCCGAAGAGGCGAAGCAGTTCGCCGAGAAGGTGAACGCCGACCTCAAGCGCCTGTGGACGAAGCAGGCCACCGCCGAGTGGATCAAGTCCACGTACATCACCGACGACACCGAGCGGAACGCCGCCTACGTCAACGAGGAGGTGCTCGGCTACGTCAACGGCGCCATCAAGGACTCGCGCCGCTTCGACGGGCTGAAGCTCGACGCGGACACCGCGCGCATGCTGCACCTCCTGCGCGTGTCGCAGGCGCTGCCCGCGCCGTCGGACGCGAAGAAGCGCGCGGAGCTGGCCACCACGGCCGCCAAGCTCGAGGGCCTCTACGGCAAGGGCAAGTACTGCGGCGCCGACGGCAAGGGCAAGTGCCGCGACCTGGAGGAACTCTCCGACGTCATGGCGGAGAGCCGCGACTACGCCGCGCTGCTCGACGCGTGGCAGGGCTGGCACTCCATCTCCCGGCCCATGCGCCCGCTGTACGAGAACCTGGTCACCATCTCCAACGATGGCGCCAAGGACATCGGCTTCAACGACCTGGGCACGCTGTGGCGCTCCGGCTACGACATGCCGCCCGCGGAGTTCGAGAAGGAGGCCCAGCGCCTCTGGGGCCAGGTCAAGCCCCTGTATGACGACCTGCACTGCTACGTGCGCGGGCGGCTGGCGAAGCAGTACGGCGCGGACAAGGTGCCCGCGGGCAAGCCCATCCCGGCGCACCTCTTGGGCAACATGTGGGCCCAGGAGTGGAACAACATCTACCCCCTGGTGGAGCCGTTCCCCGGTCAGGCCAGCCTGGACGTGGACGCCGCGCTGAAGGCGCAGAACTACGACGCGCTGAAGATGGTGCGACTGGGGGAGAAGTTCTTCACCTCGCTCGGCCTCAAGCCGCTGCCGGAGACCTTCTTCGAGCGCTCACAGTTCACCAAGCCGAGGGATCGCGACGTCGTCTGCCACGCCAGCGCCTGGGACGTGACGTACGAGAACGACCTGCGCATCAAGATGTGCATCAAGCCCACCGAGGAGGACCTGGTCACCATCCACCACGAGCTGGGCCACAACTACTACTACACGTACTACTACAACCTGCCCGTGCTCTATCAGGCCGGCGCCAACGACGGCTTCCACGAGGCCATCGGTGACGCGCTGACGTTGTCCATCACCCCCGCGTACCTCCAGCAGGTCGGCCTGCTCAAGGAGGTGGCGAAGAACGACAAGAACCTCATCAACCTCCAGCTCAAGGACGCGCTGGAGAAGGTGGCCTTCCTGCCCTTCGGCCTGCTCGTGGACCAGTGGCGCTGGGAGGTCTTCTCCGGCCGCGTGAAGCCGGCCGACTACAACAAGTCCTGGTGGGCCCTGCGCCAGAAGTACCAGGGCGTGGCCGCGCCGGTGGCCCGCTCCGAGCAGGACTTCGACGCGGGCGCCAAGTACCACGTCCCCGCCAACGTCCCCTACACCCGCTACTTCCTGGCCCGCATCCTCCAGTTCCAGTTCCACAAGGCCCTGTGCGAGGCCTCCGGCTACAAGGGCCCCCTCCACGAGTGCTCCATCTACGGGAACAAGGAGGCCGGAAAGCGGCTGCAGGCGATGCTGGAGCTCGGCGCCAGCAAGCCCTGGCCGGATGCGCTCCAGGTCGTCACTGGGACTCGTCGCATGGATGCAACACCGTTGCTGGATTATTTCAGCCCTCTGCGTCAGTGGCTGAAGACCCAGAACAAGGGCCAGAAGTGCGGATGGTGAAGGTCCCTGGTGGACTTCCCGGGGAAAGGCCGCGTAGATTCTCGGGGTCCGTTAGAGTTCGCTCGGTAGGACCGGACGGCGGATTTTCGCGTCCGTGACGAAAGAAGAAGAAAGCAAATGGCTACTGGTACCGTGAAGTGGTTCAACGATGCGAAGGGCTTTGGCTTCATCACCCAGGACGGCGGTGGTGAGGACGTGTTCTGCCACCACACCGCCATCAACATGGATGGCTTCCGCACCCTCCAGGAGGGGCAGAAGGTGGAGTTCGAGGTCGCCCGCGGCCCCAAGGGTCTTCAGGCGCAGAACGTCCGCGCTGCCTGATTCCCGGCGTCGTTCGTAACGACTTCCTGGATGCATCATGAGGGTCCGGCCTGCCAAGGGTCGGGCCCTTCGTGCTTTTTCGGAGCGGTCCATGTCCTCGTCGAAGTCGTGTCTGGTGTCCCCGCTGCGTGCCTGGACCCTGGTGATGTTGCTGGGGTGCTCCATGACGCCCCCCACGCCGACGCCCGCCTCCGCGGTGGACGCGCGGCCCGCTCCCGAAGGCCCCGCGATGAAGCCCACGTCCGACGCGCTGGCCCAGGTGACGGCGGAGCTGGTGGCGAAGCACGGCGAGGCGCAGCGCGCGCGAATCGAGCGCGGCGTGGCGCAGGTGGCGCTGCTGTGGCGCGCCGAGGACGGGGACCTGGCCGGCTTCGCGCGCGAGCAGTTCGTGTCGGACCCCCAGGTGCTGGACGCGACCTTCGCGCGGCTGGAGCGCCTGTTCGAGCAGCTCGACGGGCACATGCTGGAGCTGGGGCGCGAGACGCAGTGGTACACGGACCTGGACCTGGGGCCGCTGCTTCCCGTGGAGCCGCTGGTGGCGTCGTATGATCCGTCCTCGCATGTGACGGAGGATCTGTTCCGCGCGAAGGTCGGCTTCGTGGTGCTGCTCAACTTCCCGCTGACGACGCTGGAGGAACGGGCGCGCCAGGGCGCGACGTGGACGCGGCGGCAGTGGGCCGAGGCGCGGCTGGCGGGGCGCTTCAGCATGCGCATCCCCGCGGACGTGCAGCAGGCGTCCTCGCGCGAGGTGGCGGCGGCGAACCTGTACATCGCCGAGTACAACGTGTGGATGCACCACCTGGTGGACGAGCGCGGTGAGCGGCTCTTCCCCAAGGGCCTGCGCCTCATCAGTCATTGGAATCTGCGCGACGAGCTGAAGGCGGACTACGCGGACCCGCGCGGACACGAGAAGCAGCGGACCATCGTCCAGGTGATGGAGCGCATCATCACCCAGACGATTCCGGCCGCGGTCATCGACAACCCGAGGCTGGACTGGAACCCGTTCACCAACGCCGTCACGGTGGCGCCGCCCCAGACGGTGGAGGCGGACGCGCCCCCGCGCGAGGCCCGCGCGGACGCCACGCGGGAGGCGGACGTGCGCTATGCGCGGATGCTCGCCATCTTCCGGGCGGAGCGGAAGCTGGACGCGTACGCGCCAGTGGCGCCCACGCGCATCGCCCGCTCGTTCGAGCTGGGACGTGAGCTGCCCGAGGCGCGGGTGAAGGCGCTGCTGACGCAGGTGCTGGAGTCACCGCTGGTGCCCCGCGTGGCCGCGGAGATCCAGTCCCGGCTGGGACGGAAGCTGGAGCCTCAGGACGTCTGGTACGCGGGCTTCAAGCCGGGAGCGAAGCGGCCGGAGTCGGAGCTGGACGCGCTGACGCGCAAGCGCTACCCGACGGCGGAGGCGTTCGCGAAGGACCTGCCGCGCATCCTCCAGGGCATGGGCTTCAGCGCACAGAAGGCGGACTGGCTGGCGGCGCGCATCCGCGTGGATGCCTCGCGTGGCGCGGGCCATGCGCAGCAGGCGCTGCGGCGCGGTGACTTCGCCCGGCTGCGCACGCGCGTGGAGAAGGGGGGCATGGACTACAAGGGCTACAACATCGCGGTGCACGAGCTGGGGCACAACGTGGAGCAGACCTTCGGGCTCTACGGCGTGGACCACACGCTGCTCACGGGTGTGCCCAACAACGCCTTCACGGAGGCGCTGGCCTTCGTGTTCCAGGCGAGGGACCTGGAGCTGCTGGGGCAGGGCAGGCCCACGGTGGAGAGCGAGCGGGAGCGGGTGCTCGGCGACTTCTGGCAGACCTGGGAGCGCTCGGGCATCGCGATGGTGGACATGGCCGTGTGGCATTGGCTGTACGCGAACCCGGAGGCCACGCCCGCGCAGCTGCGGGACGCGGTGGTGTCCATCTCCCGCGACGTGTGGAATCGCTACTTCGCGCCGGTGCTGGGTGGAAAGGACACCACGCTGCTGGCCGTCTACAGCCACATGATCAGCTACCCGCTGTACCTGCCGGACTATCCGCTGGGGCACCTCATCGCGTTCCAGATCGAGGAGCACCTGTCGCGCAAGGGGCCGCTGGGGGCGGAGTTCGAGCGGATGGCGACGTACGGCGCGGTGACGCCGGACCTGTGGATGACGCACGCGACGGGGGCGCCGGTGAGCGCGGAGCCGCTCCTGCGCGCGACAGAGGCGGCGCTGAAGGCGCGGCCGTAGGGTAGGCTCGGCGCCGCTCATGCCCATCAAGCGTCGCATCAAGGAGCTGTTGGCCCAGGGGTTGGTGAAGGGAAGCCGGCGGCTCGGGTTGCTCGACGACCCGAGGCTGTTCCAGGTCTACGAGCGTGGCGGCTACCACGTCACGCCGAACCACTTCTATCAGCCCATCCCCGACACGGGCTCGCTGCCCGAGGCGCTGTGGGGCACGCGCTCGAAGATGGTGGGAATCGACCTGCGCGAGTCGAGCCAGCTCGCGCTGCTCGAGCGCCTGTCCTCGAAGTACCGCGACGAGTACCAGGCGTTCCCGCGGTCCGCGACGGGCGAGCCGCACGTCTACCACCTGGGCAACAGCGAGTTCGGGACGGTGGACGCGGAGGTGGCCTACGGGCTGGTGCGCGAGCTGCGGCCGCGAAGGCTGTTCGAGATCGGCTCCGGCTGGTCCACGCGGCTGTCCGCGCAGGCGTGTCGGAAGAACGAAGGGGAGGGCGCGCCCGCGTGTGAGCTGGTGGCCTTCGAGCCCTATCCGAGCGAGGTGCTGCGCGCGGGCTTCCCGGGCCTGACGCGCCTGGAGCCGCTGAAGGCGCAGGACATCCCGTACTCGGAGGTGGAGCGACTGGAGGCGGACGACATCCTCTTCATCGACTCCAGCCATGTGTTGAAGGTGGGCAGCGACGTGCAGGTGGAGTTCCTGGAGCTGCTGCCCCGGCTGAAGAAGGGCGTGGTGGTGCACGTCCACGACATCTTCCTGCCGGCGGAGTACCCGCGCGCGTGGGTGCTGGAGCACCGGCGCTTCTGGACGGAGCAGTACCTGCTGCAGGCGTTCCTGAGCTTCAACGACAGCTTCGAGGTGCTCTGGGGCAGCAGCTTCATGCACCTGACGCATCCGGAGCGGTTGCGTCAGGCGTTCCCGTCGTACCGGGGGGCTCCCGAGGACTGGCCCGGGAGCTTCTGGCTGCGTCGGGTGAAGTGAGGCGCTGACTACTGACGGGTGTCGCCGGGGATGGCGACCAGCTCCACGTCGAAGGTGAGGACGGCGTTGGGCGGGATGCGCGAGCCGGAGGGCGGACGCTCGCCGTACGCGGTGTCTCCAGGGCAGGTGAGCTTCGCCTTGCCGCCGACCTTCATGCGCGACACGCCCTGCGTCCAGCAGGGGATGACGCCGTTGAGGGGGAACTCGACGGGGATGCCGCGCTTGGCGGACGTGTCGAAGATGGAGCCGTCCACGAGCCGGCCCTCGTAGTGGACCTTGACGGTGTCGGTGGCGCGCGGGCTCTTGCCCGTGCCCGCCTGCGTCTCGCGGTAGATGACGCCCGAGGGCAGCTTCACCGCGCCGGGCTCCCTCGCCGCGCGCACCAGGGCCGCGTTGCCGGCCTGCGCCTGCCGCGACTTCGCGAAGGCCTGGATCTTCGGCGCGAACTCCTTGGGCTCGAGGGCGGCCGTGCCGGCCATGCCGTCCACCATGCCGCGCTGGAGGATCTGCACCTCCTCCGGCGTGAGCGCGAAGAGGGACAGGTCCTTCCCCACGCTGGCGCCCAGCGCGTAGATGGTCTGCTGCTCCTCGGTGAGCTCGCCGGGGTCCACGGCCGCGGGCGCCGTCGCCGGAGCCTTCGCCGCGGGCTCGGCCTTCTTCGCGGGAGCCGGAGCACCGCCTTGCGCGTGCGCACCCGTGGCGCCGAGCACCAGGGCGAGCGTTGCCATCCTCATCGTTCGCATGGTTCCACCTTTCCTCATGGGCACTGGAATATAGGGCCCGAGCGTCCGCGCCCAGCACGAACTGGGAGTCGCGAAAGGGTCGTTTTCTTGCGCGACACGCTCGTGCCTCTACCCTGCGTCCAGGTTGCTTCAACCCCGGAGCAACCTGTTGCACGCAGCGAAGGAGCTGGAGCGATGAGCGACAAGCGTAAGTCGAAGCGGGCGCCCCTCGACATCTACCTGAACAAGTACATGGGCGGCGTGCCGTACATGTCGCGGGCCGCGGACATCAGCCCGGAGGGTGTGAGCCTGGCCCGGTTGATCGAGCCCCAGCACGACGCCAAGCGCGTGGGTCTCCAGTTCCAGCTGCCGGGCTCGGAGGAGATCATCTACGCGGAGGGCGAGGTGGTGCGCGAGTGGGTGGAGCTGTCCACCGCCAAGCGCGAGCACTCGGGTGTGCGCTTCACGCTGCTCACCGAGCGGCACCGGAAGATGATCGACGCGTACGTGGACCGCCACGGCCGCGCGGGCAGCGAGAACTGACGCGCCGCGCTGTCGGGCCTCGGGGGTTGCCTTGACATCCTTCGAGGTGGGCTCGTTGAATGGGTTGCCATTCTGCCCTGGGACTACCCAAGGTATCGGGTGAGGACAGGAGGAGCTCCGTGAGCCGAGCACGATGGGCGGTATTGCTGGTGGTGCCGATGGTGGCATCGGCCCAGGGCAAGGCGGTGAAGCCCGCTCCCACCGTGGAGGTTGTCCGTCCGGTGGGAAGTGTGGGTGTGAACTGGGAGGGGCAGGTGCTCCGGGCGACGGGAGCGGGTGCTCCGGACCTGAAGGCCGCGAATCCCTCTCAGGCGAGACTCGGGGCCGAGCGGGTGGCGCGGCAGGTCGCGTCCCGGAATCTGCTCGAGCAGGTGCGCGCGCTGCAGCTGCGGGCGGACCGGAGCGTCGGTGACGAGATGGCGCGCGACGACGTGCGCGGCCGGGTGGAAGCGGCCGTGAACGGGTTCAAGGTGGTCGCGAAGCGTTTCTATTCGGACAGTGGCGTGGAACTGGACGTGGAGGTGCCGCTGGCGGCGATCACCTCCGCGCTGGTGGACCGCGGGCCGGAGTCCGTCATCGTCTTCAACCGCGAGGGCGCGAAGAAGTACACGGGCCTGGTGGTGGACGCGCGAGGGCTCGGGGCGAAGCCGGTGCTCGCGCCCAGGTTGTTGGATGCGGCGGGCAAGGCGCTCTACGGCGCGGGTGCGTTGGCGAGCGAGGTGCGGGAATCGACGGGGGTCGCCGCGTGGTTCCGGAGCCTGGATGCGGCGAAGAAGGCCGCGCTCGTGGGCGAGAAGCCGATGGTGGTGAAGGCGACGGGGCTGAAGGGCTCGGACCTGGTGCTCGCGTCGGAGGATGTGAAGACGCTGGGTGAGGTCGACGCGCGCTTCCTCGCCGAGGGCCGGGTCGTCATCGTCACGCAGTGACCCGGACATGGATTCGCGGCGCGACTCCGCGGGGAAGAGTGGGTGACGGGGTGCGACGCCGTTTCGTGGTCGGGTGGAGTGCGTGGCTGGTGGTGGGCGTGCTGTCGGGGTGTGGGCGCAAGGAGCCCGACTCCGTGGCGAAGGCGCGCGAGCTGATGGCGGGTGCGAAGCCGACCAGCGGGGATGTGTCGCTGCGCTGCGTGCCCGAGGACGCCGAGGTGTATCTGGACGGCGTGCTCCAGGGCGTGTGCAGCGACTACGCGGGCAATCCCCGGGGGCTCAGCCTGGGCGTCGGGCTGCATCAGATCGAGGTGAAGAAGCACGGGTACTGGCCGTACACGACGTACTACGAGCCCAGTGGTGCGCGGGCGCGGCTGAATGTCACGCTGCGCGCCACCGAGTCCGCGCCACCCGCGGAGGGAACGCCCTGAGGCGCGTGAGTCCTCGGCGGTGACTCGGGCTCGTCGCGGAGACTCATCTGGAGCTCGGCGCGACGGTGATTCCGGGGGCGGGCCGGACCTCGCTCGGGATGGCGGCCCTGTGTTCGATGTCGCGAGGATGTACGTGCACGGCGCGCTCCCCTCGGGCCACGAGGCGCCTGAGCAAGGAGCCCCTCCGGGGTTCTCGTTCCTCCGCACCTCGGGACGACCCGCGAGGGGCACGGCGGCACTTCGACCAGCCAGGCGCTCGCTCGCCGAGGTATTCAGGGCTGCGAGGGCGCGGCCCGAGGTGGGTCCTTCGTCCAGGAGGGGCTTGCAAGCTAGGCTGCGCGCTTTCGGGTCGTGACATGGCGGCTTGTAAGGAGCCGGAGTCCGCGAGTGCTTCGCGGAGGAGCGTGGGTCATCGGACGGCGCAACAAGAAGAGCAGCCCTGGGTCCATCAGCCGTGCGCCGGTGCCGCCCGTGCTTCACTCGGTGAAGACGGAGGAGCCTGTCGCGCCTGGGGCCGTCGAGCCCGTGCCTGATGTCGAGCTGACGGAGACCGAGGCGCGCCGCATCGACCTGTGGTGGTCGGCGGTGATGGTGGGCTCGCTGGGGCTGGTGTTCGCGCTGCTCGCGGTGTTCGGCGGCGTGGCGGTGCCCGTGCTGCTGGCGCTGTCCGGCGCCTACATCTTCAACCCGATGGTGACGTCCCTGGAGCGCCGCGGACTCGATCGGACCCTGGGGACGACGCTGGTCTTCGTGGCCGGGACGTTGCTGCTCGTGGGCGCGGTGCTCTACCTCATCCCCGTGTTCCGCGACGAGGCGCTGAAGCTCCCGGACTTCTTCTCGCGAGCGAGCACTCAGGTGGTGCCGCGTGTGGAGGCGCTGGTCGGCGCCTCGTTGCCGGACCTCATCCGTCAGCGCACGACGGAGCTGGGGCAGCAGGCCTCCGAACTGGTGCAGAGCGCGGGGCCCGCGGCGGCGCGAATCGTGGCGGCCTTCGCGGGCAACACGGCGCGCTTCGTGGTCACGCTGCTGGGGCTCGCCGTGGTGCCGGTGCTGGCGTTCTTCTTCCTCCAGGACTACCCCCGGTTGATGGGGCGGGTGAAGGACCTGCTCCCGCGCCGCTCGGTGGCGCTGGTGGCGCGCCGCTTCGCCGAGGTCGACGAGGTGCTCTCGGCCTTCGTGCGCGGGCAGCTGACGGTGGGGGCGCTGCTGTCGGTCATCTACGCGGCGGGCCTGTCCATCGGCCGCATCGACATGGCCATCGTCATCGGGGTCATCGCCGGCTTCGGCAACATGGTGCCGTACCTGGGCACGGGCGTGGGCATCCTACTGTCCCTCGTGGGGCTGATGCTGTCGTGGCAGGGCCCCTGGCAGATTGGCGTGGTGGCGGGCACGTTCATCATCGGCCAGATGCTGGAGGGGTTCGTCATCACCCCGCGCATCGTGGGCGAGAAGGTGGGCCTGGCGCCCGTGGCGGTCATCATCGCCATCCTGGCCTTCGGCGAGCTGTTCGGCTTCGTCGGCATCCTCCTGGCGGTGCCGGTGGCGGCCATCCTCAAGGTGGTGCTGCGCGTGGTGGTGCAGCGCTACCAGCGCACGCGCCTGTACACCGGCGAGTCGCAGTCCGCCTGATGGGGCAGGGCGGCTCCCTGCGAGCCGCCGGGCCACCCCTCGGGTGGGAACCCCGCGCCGGGAGCGGGCCTCCGCGTTATGCCCGGTCTGGTTTCGAGCGGCGGAGGGCCGCATTGAACAGGAGCGCGCGTTGACGAAGCTGGAGAAGCTGCACCAGGAGATCACCTCGTGTCGGGCCTGTCCCCGGCTGGTCGAGTGGCGCGAGGAGGTCGCCCGGGTGAAGCGCCGTGCGTACCGCGAGTGGACCTACTGGGGCCGCCCCGTCCCCGGGTTCGGTGATCCACGGGCCCGGCTGGTCATCGTCGGTCTGGCGCCGGCCGCGCACGGAGCCAACCGGACGGGGCGGATGTTCACGGGAGATCGCTCGGGCGACTTCCTGTTCGCGGGGCTGCACCGGGCGGGGTTCGCGAGCCAGGAGACCAGCGAGCACCGGGACGACGGCCTGGCCCTGAAGGACGCCTTCATCGTGGCGGCTGCCCGCTGCGCGCCCCCCGACAACAAGCCGCTCCCGGAGGAGGTGGCCCGCTGCGCCCCGTTCCTGGATCGCGAGATGGCGCTCCTGCCCGCGCGGGTCCTGCTCGCCCTGGGCGCCATCGGCTGGAACGCGGCGCTGGCCTCGCTGGAGCGGACGGGGGTGACGTTCGGCTCTCCCCGGCCGGCCTTCGGGCATGGGGCGGAGCTGCCGCTGCCGGGCGGGCGGACGCTGGTGGGCTGCTACCACGTGAGCCAGCAGAACACGCAGACGGGGCGGCTGACGCCCGCCATGTTCGACGCGGTGATGGCGAGGGTCCACGCGCTGATCCGCTAAAAGAAGGAAGATCGAAGGCTCATCTGCGTGTTTGCTTGACAGTCGCGGGAGCCCGCTGGTATTCCCCGCGCCACCTCAGCACCAACGGGTCGTTAGCTCAGCGGTAGAGCACTACCTTGACACGGTAGGGGTCAGTGGTTCGATCCCACTACGACCCAACTCAGTTGAAGTGAATCTCCAGCGGGCGGCACGGCTTCTCAAGAGCCCTGCCGCCCGCGGTTTTTTCGGAGGTATCGCATGTCCGACATGATCACCGTGACGCTCCCCGACGGCACCCAGAAGCAGACGGCCCGGGGGACGACCATCGCGGACTTCGTGCGGGAGGGCATCGGCGCGGGCCTGGCGAAGGCCGCCCTGTTCGCCCGGGTGAACGGCCAGGACATGGACCTGAGCCGCAAGCTGGACGAGGACGTGAAGCTGCAGATCTTCACGCCCAAGAGCCCCGAGTCCCTGGAGCTCATCCGTCACGACGCGGCCCACGTGGTGGCCAGCGCCGTCCAGCGCATCTTCCCTGGCACGCAGGTGACCATCGGACCGGCGACGGAGGAGGGCTTCTACTACGACTTCTTCCGCGAGAAGCCCTTCACGCCCGAGGACCTGGAGAAGATCGAGGCCGAGGCCAACGCCGAGCTGAAGAAGGACCTGGCGTTCGTCCGCACCGAGATCTCCATGGAGGAGGCCATCCGCCTCTTCGAGGAGAAGGGCGAGAAGTTCAAGGTGGAGATCGTCAAGGACATCGCCGAGCGCGGCGCCAAGACGCTCACCCTCTACACCCACGGCGACTGGGTGGACTTCTGCCTGGGGCCCCACGCTCCGAGCACGGGGAAGATCGGCGTCATCAAGATCCTCTCCTCGAGCGGCGCCTACTGGCGCGGCGACCACCGCAACCCGATGCTCCAGCGCGTCTACGGCACGGCCTTCTTCGACAAGAAGGCGCTGCAGGAGTACCTGACGCGCGTCGAGGAGTCGAAGAAGCGCGACCACCGCAAGCTGGGCAAGGAGCTGGACCTCTTCCACTTCCACCCGTACGCGCCGGGCGCGGCCTTCTGGACGGCCAAGGGCACCACCTTCTACCAGACGCTCTCCGACTGGATGCGCCGCCTGACGAAGGACGACGGCTACGTGGAGATCAAGACCCCCTTGATGTTCAACAAGGGGCTCTGGGAGACCAGCGGCCACTGGGGCAAGTACAAGGAGAACATGTTCCTCGTGCTCGACAGCGAGTCGGGGGGGCATGACTTCTCGCTCAAGCCGATGAACTGCCCGTCGCACCACCTGTTCTACGGCTTCAAGAAGCACAGCTACCGCGACCTGCCCCTGCGCCTGCACACCCAGGACGTGCTGCACCGCAACGAGGCGGCGGGCTCCCTGGGCGGCCTCACCCGCGTGCGCCAGTTCGCGCAGGACGACGCGCACATCTACTGCACCGAGGCGCAGATCACCGACGAGGTGAAGCGCTTCGTGAAGCTGCTGGACCACGTCTACAAGGCGGTGGGCCTGACGTACGCGGTGAAGCTGTCCACCCGTCCCGAGCAGCGCCTGGGTGACGACTCCCTGTGGGACCGGGCGGAGGCGGGCCTCAAGACTGCGCTCGAGTCGCTGGGCCTCGCGTACGAGCTGGCCCCGGGCGACGGCGCCTTCTACGGCCCGAAGATCGACTTCGCGGTGTCCGACAGCATCGGTCGCCGGTGGCAGCTGGGCACCATGCAGCTGGACTACCTGGCCCCGGAGCGCTTCGACCTGTCCTACGTGGGCGAGGACAACGCGCTGCACCGCCCCGTGGTGCTCCACCGCGCCATCTTCGGCTCCTTCGAGCGCTTCACGGCCATCCTCATCGAGCACTTCGCGGGAGCCTTCCCGGCGTGGCTCGCGCCCATCCAGGCGGTCATCGTCGTGGTGGCGGACCGTCAGGCGGACTACGCCCGCAAGGTGCGCGACACCCTGCGGGCCAAGGGCTTCCGGGTGGACTTCGATGATCGCGGCATGTCGCTCAACGCGAAGATCCGCGAGGCCCAGCTCCAGAAGATCCCGTTCACGCTCGTGGTGGGCGACAACGAGGTCTCTTCCGAGAGCGTGTCGCCCCGTCGCTACGGCGGAGAGGACCTCAAGAGCATGAAGCTCACCGACTTCGAGGCCCTGCTGGCCAAGGAGTCCGCGCTGCCGTGAGCAGTTGGCCCGCGTCTTGCGGACGGGTCTTGACTCCCAGTTGCACCCAAGTAAGGTGCGGCGCTTTCCGATGGGGGCGTACACCGCTCGGGTGGTGAGCGAGCGGGTGGCTGGGCGAGGGTGGAGGACTGGGAGGGTGGCCAGGGCGGACGGACGGTGTGGGAGTGGGGAGGCAACCTGGAGAGGCGGCGACCGTGTAGGCGCGCGGTGCCACTTCTGAGTGCGGTAGCCGTTCCAGTCGAGACGAAAGAGTGATACAGGCTGCCGCCTCCCGCCGTGGCCTGGAAGTGACAACGCCTGAGGCCGCGAAGCTGACGGCACGCTGTAAGGAAGGAATCAGGACGATGCCGAAGTTGAAGACCCGCAGTGGCGCGAAGAAGCGCTTCCAGGTGAAGAAGAGCGGCCAGGTCAAGCACGGCAAGGCCTACGGCAAGCACCTCTTCACGCACGCCAAGACGCCGAAGCAGAAGCGCGGCAACCGCGGCACCAGCCATCTTCGCGATATGGACGCGAAGAAGGTCATCAAGGAGATGTTCCCCTACGGGGCCTGAGCCTCGGCTCGGCAACCCTGACGTCCCTGGTGGAGCGGCGTGAAGCCTGCGCCCCGGGACCGACAACCTACGCAGTACGGAGTGAGTGAGACATGCGCGTCAAGAAGGGTGTAAAGGCTCGTCGCCGTCGCAATAGTATCCTGAAGCTGGCCAAGGGCTTCCGCGGCCGTCGCAAGAACTGCTACCGCCGGGCGAACCAGGCGGTCGAGCGCGCGCTGGACTACGCCAGCCGTGACCGCATGCAGCGCAAGCGCGACTTCCGTCGCCTGTGGATCGTCCGCATCAACGCGGCGGCCCGCACCGTGGGCCTCTCGTACTCCAAGCTCATCGCGGGCCTGGCCAAGGCGAAGATCAGCCTGGACCGCAAGGTCCTGTCGGACATGGCCATCGCGGATCCCGCGGGCTTCGCGGCCGTCGCCAACATCGCGAAGGCGGCCTGAGACACGCCGGCCCTCACGGGCGGGTGACAGAGCGGGTGGGGTGGCCTTCACGGGCCGCCCGCCTGCGAGAGTGAACGGGTCGCCTCACCAGGCGGCCCTTTTTTTTGTCCCGGAAGAAGCCCACGGGCCCGGGGAAGCGACAACGGAGGCACACGGCCATGCGAGACAGGTTGCAGGCGTTGGCGGAGGCCGCGCGGCAGGAGATTGCGGGCGCTTCGGACAGGCCCGCGGTGGAGGCGCTCAAGGTCCGCTACCTGGGCAAGAAGGGCGAGCTGTCCGCGGTGCTGGGCGGCATGGGCAAGCTGGCCCCGGACGAGCGCCGGGCGCTGGGCGAGGTGGCCAACACCGTGAAGGCGGAGCTGGAGACGCTCCTGTCCGCCGCCCTCCAGCGGGTCGAGGACGCCGAGCTGGAGGCGCAGCTGCAGGGCCCCGGGCTGGACGTGACGCTGCCGGGCCGCGCGGTGAAGCCGGGAAGCCGGCACCCTGTGTCGAGGACGATGGAGGACATCGTCCGGACGTTCTCCCGGCTGGGCTTCGACGTGGCGAGTGGTCCGGAGATCGAGCTGGACTACTTCAACTTCGAGGCGCTGAACCTTCCGAAGGACCACCCCGCGCGGGACATGCAGGACACGTTCTACGTGGACGAGCCGTCGCTGGGGCACGCGAAGAAGGCGGACAGCTCCGTGCTGCTGCGCACGCACACGTCGCCGGTGCAGGTGCGCTACATGCTGCAGCGCAAGCCGCCCATCCGCGCGGTGATGCCGGGGCGGGTGTACCGGCGCGACTCGGACATCACGCACACGCCGATGTTCCACCAGGTGGAGGGGCTGCTGGTGGACAAGGACGTGACGTTCGCGGAGCTGAAGGGCTCGCTGGACGCGTTCGTGAAGGCGTTCTTCGGCTCGGAGACGAAGACCCGCTTCCGTCCGTCGTTCTTCCCGTTCACCGAGCCGTCGGCGGAGGTGGACATCTCCTGCACCTCGTGCGGCGGCAAGGGCTGCCGGGTGTGCAAGCAGACCGGGTGGCTGGAGGTGCTGGGCAGCGGGATGGTGCACCCGAACGTCTTCACGTCCGCGGGGTATGACCCGGGCGAGGTGACGGGGTACGCGTTCGGCATGGGCGTGGAGCGAATCGCCATGCTGCGCTACCGCATCGACGACCTGCGGATGATGTTCGAGAACGACGCTCGGTTCCTCGAGCAGTTCTGAGTCCTGGCGGGCGCGGGCCCGCATGCCGCTCCCTGGAGGAGTGGCGCGGCCCGCGCTCCTGTCTTCGTCCCGAGAGAGCAAGAGGGTGGACCTGTGAAGATTTCGGTGAAGTGGCTCGGCGATTACGTGGCGCTGCCGCCGTCGGTGGACGAGCTGGCGCGCAAGTTGACCGCGGCGGGCCTGGAGATTGAGGGCCAGGAGAGTCCGGCCGAGGGCCTGCGCGGCGTGGTGGTGGCGCAGATCAAGGAGTCGGTGCAGCACCCCAACGCGGACAAGCTCTCCGTCACGAAGATCGACGCGGGCGGGGACGCGCTCATCCAGGTGGTGTGCGGCGCCAAGAACTACAAGGTCGGCGACAAGGTGCCGCTGGCCACCGTGGGGACGAAGCTGCCCAACGGGATGGAGATCAAGCAGGCGGCGCTGCGCGGTGTGGACAGCTCCGGCATGCTCTGCTCCTCGAAGGAGCTGGGGCTGAGCGAGGAGTCGAGCGGGCTGCTCATCCTCTCGCCGGACCTGAAGCCGGGCACGCCCATCGCGCAGGCGCTGGGGCTGGATGACGTGGTGCTGGAGGTGAACGTCACGCCGAACCGGCCGGATGCGCTGAGCCACCTGGGCGTGGCGCGCGAGGTGGGCGTGGTGACGGGAGCGGCGTTGAAGCTGCCCCAGCCGAAGCCGGTGGAGTCGGGCTCGCCCGCGTCCGAGAAGGTGAAGGTCCGGGTGGAGAGCCCGGAGCGCTGCCCGCGGTATGCGGCCCGGGTGGTGGAGAACGTCACCATCAAGCCGTCGCCGCAGTGGATGCAGGAGCGACTGAAGGCCTGTGGCGTGCGGGCCATCAACAACGTGGTGGACGTCACCAACTACGTGAACCTGGAGTACGGCCAGCCGCTGCACGCGTTCGACCTGGACAAGCTGTCGGGGCAGGAGCTCGTCGTCCGCACCGCGGCGAAGGGCGAGAAGCTGACCACGCTGGACGGCAAGGCGCGCACGCTGGACGTGGATGACCTGGTCATCTGCGACAAGGAGCGGCCGCAGGCGCTCGCGGGCGTCATGGGTGGTGGGGACAGCGAGGTCACCGAGAAGACGACGCGGCTGGTGCTCGAGTCGGCGAACTTCGCGGGCGCCGGGGTGCGCCGGACGGCGAAGCGGTACGCGCTGCACACGGAGGCGTCGCACCGGTTCGAGCGGGGCGCGGACCTGGATGCGGTGGTGCCGGCGATTGATCGCGCCGCGCAGCTCATCGCGGAGCTGTCGGGTGGCACGGTGGCGTCGGGCCGGGTGGAGGTGTACCCGGCCGAGAAGCCGCGGCGGCAGGTGACGCTGCGCTTCGCGCGGGTGGAGAAGGTGCTGGGCGTGGCGGTGCCGGAGGTCGAGGTGCGTCGCATCCTGGCGGCGCTCGGGTTCGAGCAGGCCCACGTCTTCAACGCCGCCGTCAGCTACAAGTTCGGCGACAACTGGACGGTGGGCTCGGTGCTGCACTTCAACACGGGCAGGCCAGAGTCCGGCGAGGTCTCCTCCGTCACCCAGC